>JAYVJI010000152.1:0-2244 GCA_043769435.1 Verrucomicrobiota bacterium | reverse complement strand
ACCGGCACCTACACCGTCACCTTCGACACGGCGTTTCCTGTCAGCAGCATACCCACGGTGGTGGTGTCCTGCAGGTCAGATGGAACTACCTATGATTTCATCCATACTTTTAGCGTCACGACCAGCTCGTTCATGGTGAAGGTGAAGAGTTCCGGCGGCGGCGATGCGGATCGTGGATTCTCCTTCATTGCAACCGGCCCGCGCTAAGGCGGTTTTCTTCATCCGCCGCCGTTATGAAACCACTGCGTATCCTCTTAGCCGCGCTCCTGCTGCCGGCTGTGTCCGCACGGGCACAGTTCGAGCTTCAAGCCGGCACCTTTAACCCGTTCTGGCAGGCGGGCCCCCCGACCGTGGCGTCGCCGACGGCCACTCCTGGTCAGTTCGCCGGCGCGGGTGAAGTATCCTCCGTGGCAGGCCCGCTAAGCAATGCCGCAACCTATGCGGACCGCTACCCGTCCAATTCCAACAACTCCATCGTGCTCCGGCGTGCCTCGATCGGCCGGACATGGTCGTCGGGAGTGCCGCGCTATGGCCTGGGAGACAATATCCTGCCGCCGGCAACGACAGCCGACGGAGTCACGCCCGCGCCTGCCAACTACTGGCGCTCAAAGCCGGTGCTGCCGGGTGAAGGATTTGATATTGACGGAGTGTTTACGACTCCAACTCCTTTAGGAACGGTGAATGTGACCAGCGCCTCCACCAGTTCAACCCGGGTCACCGTGGAGAATGGAGCGCCCCTCATCGTCGGCTCCCTTCTGCTCGGCGAACCCATCACCAGTGTGAACAATAATGCCGTAACCCTTGCCGGTAAAGCCAACCGAAACATCTCCGGGAGCACGGCGGTCACGGTCACTCCCGCTACCCCATTCTACTACAGCCCTCACGCTGAACAGACGTACGCGCATCAGCCCGGCAGTGTCAGGATCACATGGGTCACGCGGGTTACCGAAGGCAGTCCCGCCAGTTTGAAACTCCGGACCGAAGTCTTTTCCGTGTCTTCCGCCAGCGATCTCCCTCCACGGTCCATCTTTTGGACACAGGGCAGCTTCAACGGACCGAAAGTGCGGATCAACGATGGTCGCATCACGACCGTGAATCCGGTTTTCAACGTCCAAGTGCCAAAGGCCGTGGCCGAAGAAGTGGAAATCCCTGGCTACACCCCTGATACCGAGGACCTGAAGACGCTTTCGTTTGAAAAGTACAACGGAAGCGGCCAGCTCAGCGCCTATAACGCAGAGGGCCGCATCCTGGTGGAATACCTTGGGAACCTGCGGGCTGGCAATAGTGTCTATGAGCACCTCGGTTTCGATCTGGTTGAGATCCAGCGTCAGCCGCCGGTGACTGAGATCACCACCGCCCTCGGACGCGAGATTCTGCCCCATGACGGAAACGGGCTGCTCCATGCATCCCCACTACTCAGTGTGGAGCAGGGCACCCAGCCTTACTACGGAACCAGCGTGCGGCCCAATTCCACGACAGCCTACTATGCGGAGCGGGAGACCAGCCCGGCCAACACACCGGACAATGGCGCCCCGGCTTCCGGAACCGGCTACAACAAGGTCGTCTTTTACTGGCTGGAGTCCGGTGATTTCAGCATCCAGTGGCCGAAGTTTCAGGACCGCTATTGGCTGCGCTGGTCACCGGAGTTGAGTGACTACGCTCACTACACCGTGGGCTCCACCGGCAGCACTCCCGGGACTGGTATCAGCTTTGCCGGCGGCACCCTGCCGCAGTTGGTTTACCAGGATGATCCCGCAGCGAGCGAGGCCCTCATCCATCTCGAATCGCAGCGCTTCTACGTCAATCTTGCCAGCAGCTCCGACCAAAGAAACCGCTCGCTGCTCAAAGTCACCAGCGGCTCGGAACTGTGGTACGTGAATGTTTACACTCAGGCGGAAAACCGCAGCGTCACACGCACCCTGACCGCCAACGGGACCAACACCGTCACCCTCGCCGTAGGCACCACCACCAGCGCCCTCGAAGCCGGCATGGTCCTCACCGGACCCGGCAGCACGGGGCAGCTCACCATCGAAAGCATCCCCTCCGCATCAGAACTGATCCTTTCCGGCCCGCTCGCCACTGGCGGCAGCTATAACTTCACCGTCCAGCCAGACTCCGCCGCGCCCCTTGCCGCCAATGTGAAAGTCGGCAGCCGCATCAATCCGCCTGCCGGACATGAAACCGGCGGCTTCATTTCGGGAGGCACCGGCTACTACCCCGCCGGTTACATCAATCCCTTCGAGG
>JAYVJI010000151.1:0-3963 GCA_043769435.1 Verrucomicrobiota bacterium | reverse complement strand
TGGCGGAGTTGTTGCCATTCTTGCTGGCCGACTTGGCACTCGAAGACGCTTTTTTGGACGCGGGTGCCGTAGTCTTCGCAGGCTTGGGCGACGCGGCGGAGGCGGCGCAAGCCGGGCTTTTCCACGGTGCTAACGTCGTAAGTGATGAGGATTAACATGTCGGTGCAGAATTCTAAGGCTCTAACCTCTAAGGCTCTAACTTCTAAGGCTCTAACGTCTAAGGCTCTAACGTCTAAGGCTCTAACTTCTAACTTCTAAGGCTCTACTTCGGGACAAGGGGGATGTAGTCGGCGAGGTCGCCGCGGAGGTGTCGGGCGAGGATGCGGGCTTGGATGAAGGGGAGCTGGCCGATGCGGAGGTTTTGGTCGAGGAGGGGGTGGCGGAGGGTTTCGCGTTTTCGTTCTTGGTAGGCGGTGATGACGGATTTGCGCCCGGTGTCGGTGAGTTCGACGGCACCGCCTTCGCGTTCTTTGAAGTCTTTGGGGGTGATCTGTTGGCGGTTGATGAGGGTGAGGGCGAGGCGGTCGGCGAGCCATGGGCGGAATTCTTCCATGAGGTCGAGCGCGAGGCTGGGTCGGTTAGGGCGGTCGACATGGAGGAAGCCGACGAAGGGGTCGAGCCCGGCGGCGGTGAGGGCGGAGACGCAGTCGTGGCGGACGAGGGCGTAGAGGAAGGAAAGGAGGCAATTGATGCGGTCGCGCGGGGGGCGGCGGCTGCGCCCGGTGAAGGTGAAGGCGTCGCGCTGTTGTTTGAGGGCGAGGGTGAAGACGGTGAAGTAGAGGTTGGCGGCCATGCCTTCGGCGCCGCGGAGGGTAGCGGTGGTGTCATCGGGGGCGGCGCGGGCGGGATCGAGGTCGCGGAGCTGGCGGGCCATGGCTTCGGTGGTGGCGGTTAGCTTGGCGCACTCTTCTTCGTTATCGTTTTCGCGGGCGGCGCGGAGGAGGGAGTTGCGGGCGTTTTGGATTTTGCCGGCGATGATGTTGCGGGAAATGCGGGCGGCGCGCGCGGGGTCGTCGGCGGCGCGGAATTGGGTGCGGCGCAAGAGGACGCTGGTATCGGCGACGCCGGTCATGCGGGCTTGGAGTTTGCCCCACTCGGTGAGGTAGTTCACGGCGGCTCCATGTTCCCAGCAAAGCGCCATCGCCGGGGCGGTGAGGATGATGGAGGGGCCGAAGATGCAGATGCTTTCCAGGTGGTGAATGGGAAGCGATACTTTTTTCCATGAGGCGGCTTTGTCGCGCGTGCGTTCTTCATCCGGTAGGTCTGGCGGGAAAACGGGCACCTCTACTTGGAGGGTGAGGTGATCTCGCGCGACGTAGCTGTGCGGTGTGGTGAGGTAGAGGGTGTTTTGGATGACTTCGGGCATGGGAACTACTGGGAGTGGCGCGCCTATGGCCGCCATGTTTCAATCATGCAGGAGCTTGAAGTGGCCTGCGGCTTGGTTGGGCGAATGGCCGGCCATAGGCACGCCACTCCATGGGTTGTTGCTTAATGGCGGCGATACGCACGCCACTCCTTGGGGTGTTGCTCAATGGCGGCCATAGGCACGCCACTCCTTGGGGTTGTTCTTGAGCGGTCATACGCGGAAGAGTTCGCTCAGGGCGGCGGGGTTTTCTTTGTGCTCGGTGACGCGGGGCAGGCAGGTGTCGTAGAGCGAGCATTTTTCGCAGCGGCCTTCAACGTAGTGGGCGGGCGGGATTTCGTCGGCGACGAGCATGGCGTGGAGTGCGTCCACAGTTTCCTCGGTGGTGCGGCGCAGCTCGGGGGTGAATTCGACATCGCGGCGGCGCTTGCTATCCGCATGGTAGATGGCCCCGCGCAGGATGGACGTGGCGAACATTTCCTCAAGGCACAGCGCCTGCGCGCAGACTTGCACGTCATCGTTCTCGAACTTCCGTCGCGGCCCGACTTTGTATTCCACAGGCAGGATCTGGCCATCGGGATGCTTCTCAACGATGTCGCACTTCCCGGACAACCCGAGCCGGTCCGACCACACCGGCAAGGCACGGAGTAGGGTCACGCCTATTTGGACTTCATAGCCGGCGAGGTCCGCGTGCTCATGCGCGATGTCGCCGCGATCTGTCTGGTAGTTCGATGCGCGCCAACCCTCCACCACTTTCAATGCCGCTCGCCGACGACAGAAGAGCAGATCGTTGAGCAAAGAAAGCGGCTGGGGGTCCATATTGGCCGGGTTCCTTTTATTCTTTCCAGACAAAGGGCACCGATACTTTCGTCCGCAGGCGTTCCGCTTCAAACTCTTTCCGAGATATGACCTCACGGATCAACGGTGCAAAATGCGCCATCACTGCATCCCAAGCCACGGGCACTACCGGGCGCAGCGGTGTCGTCGCGCCATCCCACCCTGGAAAATTTATGTCATCGGCCAACGGAAGGCTGGGCGCTGGAAGTTGCTCGGGTTTCTCAGGCATGGTGGTCATAGTGTTGTTCAAAACGCAGGATGGTCTCAGCATTGGCGTATCTGTGGAGGATGTTCCACAGTTCAGCAGAGGTCGGCGCGATCCCGCAGGAGCGAATCAGGCCCACGACATCATGCCAGTCTTTCTCTGCGGCTTCACCTGGTCGAAATTTCATGGCATGTAGTTTCAGCGCGATCAGATGGAGTGGAGCCACCACCCGGCAGCGGACCGTCCCCAGTTCACGCTCGTCGGATTGCCCGGCCATCTTTCTCCAAGTTTCCTCATCCACCAGCATCAAGTCGACCGCCACTTCTACGCCCGGCGGTGTCCACTGCTGAAAGACCTCCGTCTCATGAAACACGGTGTATCCAAGACCAATCAGGACGCCGCGCCATTCCTCCCGCTGCGCGGCCCGGACCAGCAAATCGAGATCAAACGTGGACCGTGGCACCCCGCACAAAATCACGGCGTGGCCGCCGATGAGCAGGCAGTCCAATCCCGCAGCGCTGGTATGGTGGAGTAGAGTCATGATGAAACCTGAGTTGTTCCCGTTCATCCTTTGTCACCCGGCACCATCCATATCAAGCGACGTGCAGTAATGTTGCTTTGGATGCTGCTGGTGAAAAATCGGGAGACCGGTGGAGCGCGCGTTTATCATAGCAATTCGAGTATCTCCAGCTCCCTAGGTAGGCCGTCGCGGCTGATGGTAGTCGTGTAGTCGGAGAAATCGCGGGCAGCGGCGACGCCTTCTTTGCGCTTCACGGTGACGCGCTCGAATAGCTTGTGCGCCGGGGCATTGCCAAGCATTGATGCGTGCTTGAAAACGATGAGCTTTTGCGGGGCCATGGTGCCGCGGGAGGCGGAGCGGTCGTGATCGAACATTTGCTGCAATGATTGCCAGAAAAGCGCGAGGTCGGCTTCATTGAATCCTGTTTCCCGCGCGAGATGGGCACTGATGAAACCGTGGCAGCGATAGAGGCCGTAGGGGAGGAGGTTCTTGCGGCCCATGGTTTGGTTTGGCGATTCAGCGTCCTTCGCTTCGGCAACGGCCATGCGGGTAATGGAGAGGTCTAGCGGCATGACGGTATCGATGGAACGGCTGAAGCTGAGCTGCACAGGGCCGCGCACCTGACCGGCATTTGCTCCGGTGGACATGACCGCTCCGAAAGTGCGTACGTCATAGTAGCGGCGGCACATCTCAGCGCGAGCGTCTTTGACTTGGTCGCGGGTCGCGCCTTTTTTCGCGTCCAGCTTATGTTCCAATTGATCGTGCGCGCCTTGGATGCGTTCGTTGAGAACAGCTCCTTGCTGAATAAAAATGTCGTAGCCCTTTTCGCTGCCTTTGGCGAGTTGCACGAGGTTCCGGACCTTGCGCTTTAGGCACACGTCGGAGACGAGGCCGTGCATGTCTTGCGGGTCCACGCGGGGAGAGTTGGCGGCGTCGGGATCGCCGTTGGGATTGCCGTCTTTGCAGTCGAAGAGATAAACTAAGTCGTAGCGGTGATTCATAGGAATGGAATGATTAGAGTTGGTTTAATGGAAAATG
>JAYVJI010000150.1:0-3759 GCA_043769435.1 Verrucomicrobiota bacterium | reverse complement strand
CGATCCAACGCAAATCGCCCTGAAACTGAGTGTGACTACCAGCGCTCCGTGCGACCTGCAGGGGTTCTTCCGGAAGGTGAGGAGGAGGGCGGGGCGGGGGTTTCGTTTTCGATGGTATGGCGCAGTGCTCTGCGAAGACGGTCCGCAGATCTGGCCGGGAGGGGCTCCCCCAGAACCAGGCAGAGACAAAAATTCCCGGACGCGGTGCCGGTATCGATCACGCTAAGTTTCAGATCAGCCGGGAGGTCCAGTTGCACGCTGCCTTCGCCGGCCCCCGGGATGTGCTTGAGTGCCCGGCGGGCGGCATCCGCCAAGAGGGCTGCGGCGCCGCCGAGTTCCGGGGTGGCAGCGGCGATATCCGTGATGGGGCTGCCTTGAGCATCGACGATCCAGACTTCTGAGCAGGTCACCTGCCGCCGGAGCCAGTCGATGAAGGCGCGCAGCCGTGTCCCCAGCGGTCCGACCGGTGGGGTGAACCAGGGCACACCTCTAGTCAGCGGCGGTGTGGCCTCGGGTTCAGGCGCTTTGGCCACCGGTCCGGGTTCAGTATCAGGTGGGGCCTCAGGTGCCAGTTTAGGAGCACGGTTCCCCAGCAGACCAGTTTCCTCTGCCCGCTGCCGGAGGCTTTTCAACATATCGCGCACCTTCACCCGCTCGCCGGTATCAGGGCCGGGGAAGGGCGCGGCCAGGTAGTGTCCCGGAGCATCAAAATCCTGAGCAGACAGGCGGCTCAGAGGCAATACACCTGCGCCATCCCACGCGGGATCCACCCCCGGGACCGGCACCGCCAGATCCGCGCCCAGCTGGTTCATGACCGCGGGATCAATCCATAAGCCGTGTGTAGTCATGGCGGTCAGTCGGGTTGGCACGGCTTAAACGGAGCCGGGGCTCCACTTCAGCGGCGAGTTGATCAAAAATGTGAGCGGCGGCTGGCGGTTGCTGATAAAGGAGTCCCACCGGCACGCCCACTGCGGAGGCCTTGATGTAGACGGAGTCCCGGGGAATGACGGTGTCGAGCATCAGCCGCGCAGGAAGCAACGCGCGCAGTTCACGGATAACGTCGGAGCTTTCCCGCAGGTCATGCTGCACCATGGTCATGAGAATACCCGTAACCTCCAGCGCAGCGCCTGCGTTTCTCAGGCTTTGAATGCCGTGGAGCATTTGTGGAATGGAGCGCATGCCGAGAGGCTCCGCCTGCTGTGGAATGAGCACATGCTGGGCGATGCGGAGGACCTCTCCGGTGATGCCGTGCAGTCCTGCCGGGGTATCAAAAATCACGAGGTCGTAATGCAGGCTGCGGGCCTCGGAAACAAGCGTCCTCATGCCAGCAGTAGCATCCACACCGTGCTCTAGGGCTTCAAAAAAGCCAGCACCCTGGCCGGCGGTCAGGATCTTCAGTTCAGGAAGCCGTGTCGCGAGGATCAGCGGCGCAGCGCTCACCCCTGTGTTCAGCACATCATAAAACCCCTGACATCGCCTTGATTTTTCGCTCAGCGAGAGCCCTACGCTGCCCTGCGAGTCAGTATCCACTAGGAGCGTATTCCAGCCACGACGAGCCAAGGAGTAGGCGAGATTCACTGAGACAGTGGTCTTTCCAACTCCTCCTTTTTGGCTGGTTACGGCGAGGACAGTCACGGATTATTCACGTCCGTTAATGGTCTCCTGTCAACTTTCATGCGGAAAATGCATTCATGGACAATAAATCACTCACGATCAAAGCCGGGCCCTCCCCCGCCTGCCATGCTGCGTGTCATGCGGCACCTGGGGTGCTAAAATCAGCGCAGACCGGGTTTGCATTTCCTGCTGAAAAGGGTATTGGCGAGAACATGACGACGTTAAAATGCATTCCCTCCGGCAAGCATGAACGGATCACCGATTCACCGGCATGAATGCCCTGCTGACCGGCGTCCTGTTTTGGTTGATCGCGGCTGTGCTCCCTGCCGGAGCGCAAGATCCGGCTATCCGGACGTATGTAGGAGACCATGGTCGGTTCAGCGTGAAAACCCTGACGGATCCGGACCATTACTATATTCTCCTGCGGGGAGAGCGGCCGGACCGCTGCTTGTTGCCGGTATCCATGGCACGTGGGGAAGGCGGCGGTATGGTCCTGACAGACAGCATTCCCCTGCTGCAACGTGCGTTCTTTCAGATCAAATCCGTAGCGGTCACGGCTCCGCTCGATACTGATGGTGACGGGCTTGACGACCTGACTGAACTCCTAGGCAGGCCGGGCACTAATCCATTAAACGCGGCCCGCAGTATAGCGCCGGAGGACGGCATGATTTTCCTGCCAACGCGTGCAGCCTTCGACGCTATCTCGCACCGGGACAATTTTCCGGGCGCGCCGGATGTCCGCGAAGTGAAGTTCCTCATCACAGGCATAAACAGTGAGAAGCCGGAGCTTTATTTTCTGAATTTGAACCGCCATGTCTTTCATTATTCCTTTGCGCAGTCGGTGTTAGGATACCCGGGCAGCCTCAGTGCCTTCAATAATGAGACCTACTTCACCAACACAACGCGCAGAAACGTGGCCGGCAGTTTGATCGTACATGAATCCTGGCAGCCCGCCGGCGCGACTGGTGAGCCGGGCATTATCGTCATGGAATTCTGGCCTTCTGATCCGGTGGGTTATGCCTTCGTGCAGCCGGCCTTCGATCTTATATCCCGGGCTATGCCGTGGGTGACGACGCGGCTGGCCTATCATCCGGCGAGCGAGACTCAGCGCACCATGCTGAGGACCGAGGCCGGCTCCTATGAAAATGCCCGCCATGACCGCCTGCATACGATCTCCAGTGAGGAGTTAACAGCCCAGACCGCCTACACACTGCTGAACCCAGGCGCTGGTTTTGGACGGCTGCTGATCTATGAAGGCGCGCCGCTGTCTGCTAGGGACATTCCCATCTTCCGCACCCTGCCCAGCGACATCACGCGGACTGCGGGCATCATCACGGAGACGCCGCAAACGCCGCTTTCCCACATCAATCTCAAGGCAAAGCAAAACAACACCCCTAACGCTTATATCCGGGGCGCAGCTACGGAGCCGCGGTTGACGGCGTTGCTGGGAAAAAATGTGCGTTTTGAGCCGAAGCCGGATGGTTACGAAATCCGGGAAGCAACCACTGAAGAGGTGGACACGTGGCTGGAGTCCCTGAGGCCGCCGGTTACGCAGGTTCCGTTGAGCGATTTCTCAGCGCAAACGATCCGCCCGCTCAGCGCGCTGGGCTTTACCAGTGCCTCCTCCTTCGGAGCGAAGGCAGCCAACGTCGCGGAAATGCGGAAATTCCTTCCCTCTGCCATGGTGCCTGACGGATGGGCCGCGCCTTTCCATTTTTATAATGAATTCATGAAGGCCAACGATTTCTACACGGTGGCGCAAACCATGATGAACCAGCCTGGTTTTTCTACCGATCCCGCCTTCCGCAAGGCATTGCTGAAGTCCTTCCGCGAGATTATACGCAACGGGGTGGTGCCCGAATGGATCAATGCAGCGCTCAGTACCGTGCAGGCAGCTTTCCCCGCCGGCCAGGCCATCCGCTGCCGCTCCAGCACCAATAACGAAGACCTGGAAGGCTTCAGCGGTGCTGGACTTTACGACAGCTACACGCACCGGGAGGGCGAAGGTCCGCTGGCCAGCACCGTCAAGCAGGTTTGGGCCAGCCTCTGGAATCTCCGGGCCTGGGACGAGCGGGAGTTCTACCGCGTTCACCACCTCAGCACCATGATGGGCGTCCTCATTATCCCTAACTTTGACGATGAAAC
>JAYVJI010000149.1:0-4338 GCA_043769435.1 Verrucomicrobiota bacterium | reverse complement strand
GGGAAGTGCGCGCTGCCCGGGCCGTATCAGCAGCGCCAGCCTGACTATCAATCAGTCCGGCTGAACAAATAGCCCGGAGGGGATTTCCCTCCGGGCTTTTTGCTGCCCAGGTTCTGCTGCCCAGGTTCTGCTGCCTGGGGTTGCCTCTGATGAGCGACCTCACGGGCCTTTACTTTGAATAAAAATAGCCGATGTTACGCCAGTCCACAAAGATGAACCGCACAATCACATCACTTCACGTCACACGCGCTCTGCGCAGCGGGTTGTGCTTTCCTTTGCTGCTTCTCGCCGGCAGCTTGGGCGTGGGGTACGGTGTCTGGCGGGTGGC
This sequence comes from Verrucomicrobiota bacterium, assembly GCA_043769435.1. GTDB lineage: Bacteria > Verrucomicrobiota > Verrucomicrobiia > Verrucomicrobiales > V1-33 > JAYVJI01. The sequence continues at coordinate 4,010 of JAYVJI010000149.1, read as the reverse complement.
TAGGCCTGAAGCTGCGCACAGTGCGGCGGAAGCAGCGGCAGCGGAAGCCCTGAGCCGTGCGCGTGCCCTTGAGGCTTTTGTTAGCAGCGATGCCAGTCCTTTGGTGGAGAAGGCGCACCAGGAAAACCTAGCCGCTGTGAAGCGCGCTACCGGCAGCCTCGATACTTGCTTTTCCAAGTACAGTGAGGGTGCCGCGCCCTTCGCTGCTTCCCTGACTGGCTGGGGCATGCGCTTCACGGTGCTCTACCGCGCCGGAGTGGAGACAGCCCAGCGGAAGCAGGAACACTCATGGACAGCACAGCTGGTGCAAGGAAAATTCAGCGAGCACGTGGTGAGCGAGCCCCGCCTAGAAGCAGACGTCATGGAGGTGATGAAGCAGTTTAACTACGACCTCACCGCCAGCCGGAATGCGCTCATGACTGATCTCGAGGCGCGGCTCACAGAGGCAAAACTCCCCGGCACGCTCAAAGATCAAGCGCTGGGGCAATTCCGCGCCGGCTTCGAGATCCAGGTGAAGCAGCTCCTCAGAAATCTCCCGGGTCAAAGCGTGGGCATCGGTATAGGAAGCCTGGCTGCGGGCATCGTCGCTCAGGAAGCTGTGCAGCAAATGATCCGCGTGGTGCTCGCGCAGGCAGCAGCCCGTATGGCCACCAGTGCGGCGGCATCCGGCGGAGCTGCGGCTTCCGCTGCCGCTGTCGGCGGCGCGGGTGGCACCTTGATCACACCGGGCGTGGGCACCGCCATAGGGCTTGCAGGCGGCTTCATCGCGGGAGCTGCCGTGGACTGGTGGATGACCGCGGAATTTGAACAAAAAATAGCTGGCCAGTGCCGCTCCTTTCTGCAGGCCACCCGTGACAGCCTCATCACCGGCCCGCAAGGTCTGGAAGCCCTGCTCGTTTCTGAAGCGGACCGCATGCACACCGCAGTGCAGCGGGCCGTCATCGACTCTCTCCGCTCTGCACCTGTCGAGGACACTCCCGCACTCCCATGAAATCATCGATTCTGCTTTTACTAACAATAGGACTCCTCACCCGCACCGCGCTGGCCCAGGGAGGCGTAGCCCTGCGCTCTGCCGGTGAACTGGCAGAGTCATTGCTCCGGGGAGCCGGCACCCGGGCAGCAGAAACTTCCGCCCGGGAGCTGGCTGAATTCGGCGGGCGCAAGGCCGTGCAGGAAGTCCTCGAGGCCGCAGAGCGAGAGGGCGGAGAGGCCCTCATGCGGCAGGCCATCGTCCAGACAGAAAAGCATGGCGTACTCGCGCTGCGCGCCCTCAGCGGCTCGCCGGCAGCCGTCATCAAAGCCCTCGACGGGATGCCGGCGGAGCTGGCTGAAGCCGCCCTCCGCGGAGTAGCTAACAATCCCGCAGCCATGCAAAAACTCGCCGGACAGTTTGGCCGGGAGGCGCTCGAAGTCGCCGCCCGTCACCCAGGCCTAGCCCCCCGGCTGGGAGGCAGCCTTGGTAGGGAGGGCCTCGAAATCGCGACAAAACTCACCACAGAACAAGCCGCCGTGCTCGCCAAGCACGCGGACGAAATTGCCAAACTCAGTGTCGCAGAACGCAGCACAGTGATGTCTTTTCTACGTGAATCCCCTGCCAAAGCGATTTCCTGGCTCCAAAAAAACCCGCGCATCCTCGTCGCAGGCGCCGTGACCACCGCGGTCATCGCTGCCCGCAAGGAAATCTTCGGCGAGGGCGGTCAGCCTGGCTTTATCGAGCGGGTCGGAGCCGGACTGTATGCCATGGTGGAAAGCCCCCTGCGCATCACCCTGACCATCCTCTTCACCGTGCTCGGGGCATGGCTGGCGTGGAAACTCAGAGGACTTTTCCGCCCCGGCCGCCGCGCCTGATACGCCTTCTAAGCTTCAAACCCCTGCTGGCCAAAACCAAGGCTCCACCGCGGGTCACAAAATGGGCGGCCTTTGCGAGGAAAGGCCGCCCGTTCTGTTAATGGTGTTCAGGGTGAAGGCTGCCGGAGAAAGCCCACGTGCTTTTTAACCCCCGGCAACAACAGCGACACTCAGTCCACATTTACTATTCGCCAAAGCGCCCCTCGCATTACAAAAAAAGTGAAGTTTATTTCGTGAGGCCGCTCCTCCGCCGCACATTCTCCATCAACTCCGCTGGCCACGCTGCGGACTAAAAGCGATTTTTGGAGCCACGTGCTTACGGGGTTTTCACGGATACCCAGCATGGTATGGTATGACTCCATGTCCATTCGCCCGGAAGGCGCGTCCCGTCTCCGAGTGACAAATCGAAAATCAAACGCTCGCCTTTCTCTGCCGCTCTGCCCATTCAGATCAACTGTCGTTCCCGCAAACTGATTAAACTGATGGTGCCCAATGGTTCGAGGGGACCTACTCCCCCTTGCGCAGGGGAAGCCGCACCGCCACTACCGGTCCCGATGGCATCCGATGGTCAGACCCCGATGATGAAACAGTATCACGCTATGCGGCGCACCTTGCCGCCGGATGTGATCCTGATGTTTCGGCTTGGGGATTTTTATGAGATGTTTTTTGAGGATGCGAAGGTGGCAGCGGGCATCCTGAATGTGGCCCTGACAAAACGGAATGAGATGCCGATGTGCGGGGTGCCCTACCATGCGGCAACGGGCTATATCGCCCGGCTGGTGAGGGAGGGAAAAAGGGTCGCCATCGCAGAGCAGACCAGTGAACCGGTGCCGGGCAGGCTGGTGGAGCGGGAGATTTCCCAGGTGATCTCAGCGGGCACCATCAGCGACCAGAACATGCTGGAAAGCCGACGGAATAACTACCTCGCGGCGGTTTACAAATCCGGCACGCGCTACGGCCTGTCATGGCTGGACCACACGACCGGCGAGTTCCGGCTCAGTGAGTTTCCTGACATGTCTGAACTGTTGGACGAGGTGGGCCGCGTGAGCCCCGTGGAGATCATTTTCAGCGAGGAACAGTCGGCTGAGTTCAGCGGGCTCCAGGGCGCTGCTCCGCTGGAGCCGTGGCCGTTTCTGTTTGATCAGGCACAGCATAGTTTGCTGGAGCATTTCAAAGTGCAGTCACTGGATGGCTTCGGGTGCGGTGCCTGCCGGGCCGGGGTTTCTGCCGCCGGGGCCATCCTCCATTATGTGAAGGATGTGCTGCGCCGCAGTCTGGAGCACATCCGCCGGCTGCAGACCTGCGACAGCGGAGAGACCGTCATCATCGATACCGCGAGCCGGTCAAATCTGGACCTCGTCAGTCACCGCAGTGGGAATGAGCACACGCTGCTCTCCGCCATGGACCGGACCTGCACGCCCATGGGCGCCCGGCGATTGCGCGACTGGATACTCCATCCGCTCCGGAATCTGGAAGCGCTGCGCGAGCGCCAGGATTTCATCGCCGCATGTCTGGCGCAGCCACATGTTCTGACAAAGATGCGCGAGGCGCTCAAGGACATCCGCGACGTGGAGCGCACGCTGGGACGGCTGGGTCAGGCGGGCGGAAATGCGCGTGATCTCCAGACTCTCAGCGTCTCGCTGGCGGCCATCCCGGCGCTCCGGGAGCAACTGTCGGCGCTGGGTGCAGAGCTGACCTTACTGGCAGCGCTGACACCGCGGCTGCGCGATTTCCCGGAAGTCACAGACCTCCTGCAACGGGCCCTGGTGGATGAGCCGCCAGCTTCAGTCAAAGACGGCGGCATCTTCCGCGCCGGCTGGCATGAGGAGCTGGACGTGCTCCGCAGCGCTGGCACGGACGGGCGGCAATGGCTTGCTGATTTACAAAATCAGGAGATTGAGCGCACAGGCATCAAGAGTCTTAAAATCAAATTCAACGCCGTCTTCGGATACTTCATCGAGATCACCAAAAGCAACCTAGCTGCGGTGCCGGATGACTACACGCGCAAGCAAACGACGGCGAACGGCGAGCGGTATATCACACCGGATCTGAAACGGATGGAGGATAAAATCCTCGGTGCAGATGAACGCGCCAAGCGGCTGGAGCATGATGAATTCATCGCCCTGCGGCTGCGGCTCATGGAACACCTGCCGGACATGCAG
>JAYVJI010000148.1:0-1718 GCA_043769435.1 Verrucomicrobiota bacterium | reverse complement strand
CCCTTTCCTCCAGGCAAGCGTTTCACAGCTGAGTGCTGTAGTTGGATGATGCAGCGAAAGGAATGAAGGCTGCCGAGGCGCGCGTGGTCGAGAAGCGCGGTGGTCGTGTCAGCGCCACCCATGATGAGATTGGCCACGAGCACCTCCAAGTGAGTGCCGTAGTCGATCTGCATCAGCCGAGTATCAGGAATATCCTGATCAATCCGAATGCGACGGTTTCCTTTGCCGGGTGCCGCAGCGGTAGTGACATCGTCAGCATATCCGCTGCGGCTGAGCAGGAACGGCAGAGTGAGTGTTTCATTGTCCCCGGAGGAGTATCCGATGACCTTATCCGGGAGAAGAGCGAGTGTAGCCGGATCACTTAGGCCACATTCAATCCACTCTCGCTCTTCAAGTCGCTCAATTCGGAGCTTCGGTTTCTTTTTAGGAATATCTGCTTTCCGGGACAGGCGGACGCGGACGTCTGAGGTCGATCCCGTGGGGCGGAGGGCGTAGGTGAGTTCAAACAACAGTTTTTCGTTCCCGTCCACTCGCTCTTCTGCGGGGGCCACCGCGTGCAGAGCAGCCTGAAACATCTCTGCGATGACCTGCATGAACTGTGATTTACCAGACCCATTGCTGCCGATCAGGCACAACGGAGCAAATGCGCCTGAGCAGTTGCCCGGGTGCCGGAAAGAAACCCGGAAGTCTTTCAGCAAGTCTCCACAGGTGGCCGCTTCGATAATATGGACGCTCAGGAGTCTCATGGGGCAGTGCGCCGAAACTCCATCCGCTTCCTTTGTTTGTCGAAAGTCTGACGCAGCATGGGAGGCTTCTCGTCAAGCACACGAAATAACACCTCCTGAAGTTCGTCGTAACCTGTGGCAATTTTGCCGCGAAGGTCCGCAAAAGTGAAGGTATTGTCCGGCATCGCCTGGATCGTTTCTTTCAGCTTTTCTGGTGTCAGTTTCATGGTTTTGGGGCGTGGCTTGGCTTTCTGACGTGGTTCAGTCTGACGTTGCTCAAGTTCTGCCCGGATACGGCCAAGCAGCGCAACAGCATCTTCATAGGAGCGGTTCTCTGCGCGGGCGAGGCTGGCTTCGGTGGGGACAAGTTCGCCGCGGAAGGCCCGGTCCAGGGCGTTTTGAATTGTAACCTCGGCTTCGGCCCTGGTCGCGAATAGAGGTGCTTCGAGCGTTTCGGCCTGAAGCAGCATGTCCTGGTAACGCTGCAAAATTTCCTGCTGTCTGACCAGCGAAGGCAGGCAAATGCGCAGCGCCTTCAGTTCACTGATGTTGATGTTGTTCACTCCGCTGGTGGAGCGGAGCGGGGCTTCTATTTGCTTCCTTACAGGCTCGGATTGCATGGCTAGATGAAGGTAGCCGGGGAGGAGCTTGCCGGGATGCGTTCTGATTCGGATGAGGTAGCCTGCGAAAGCCATGCCGACGCCCTTTTCCCCTATCAAGGCTGTTCGCCCCACGAGCGATGGACTCCCATTCGATCTGATCATCAGCAAATCCCCCTGCCTCAGTTCCAAGCGGGACAACTCTGGCGGGGAAAGAGGTCCGTACTTCAGCTCGGTGAGGTTGATCATCCCGTCGGCGACATTTGGTATGCGGAGCACAGGGACGCCTGTTGGTTCCGGCGTGCATTTTTGGGATGTGCCGTAGCGGACATCCTCAACGAGTTCGCCCAGTTCGACTTCCAGCCCTTCCGAAACGGCTTCGACGAGGGAGTTC
>JAYVJI010000147.1:0-3580 GCA_043769435.1 Verrucomicrobiota bacterium | reverse complement strand
CGCCGCCGCTGTGGCCGCGCAGCGTGTAGAGGGCCTTGCGCGCCGCCGTGTCCCAAACATGGATCAAGGAGGAGGCGCCGCCAAAGGCTAAGCGCCTGCCGTCCTCGCTGAGGGCTGCACACAGCGTGCCGCCGTCGTCCGCTGGCACCGTGAGTCCCGCCTCCGTGATGCCGGACCGGTGGACGCAACCAGCGGACCCAAACGCCCCGGCGACGAACGCCCATGGGCCTGCGCCTTGACTCAGAAACGGCATGTCGGGAGCCACGGTGTAGGACCGGATGATGGCTCTGCTTTTCCAATCCCAAAGCACCACGTCCCCCGCCCCGGACCCGCCGGTGCAGCGCGGCGCTATGATCCTTTCCCCCTGCTTCAAAAAAACCGCAGGGCCTGTGCAATCCATCAGCAAGGCGGGCGCAGCGTCCTGCGCATTCTGAAACAGACGCACCATGCCGGAGGTGATGCCGGCGGACCGGCGGCGACCTTCGCTGAGCACAAAGGCCCCGCCTGTGGGTGCCCACGCGAGGTCGGATTCCCGCGCGGCGATGCGGCGCACATTTTCACCGCCGGGCCACGTTCTCAGAATGGCGACATCATCCATCCCAGTGGTGCCGGTCATGCCACCATCCGGGCGGATCGAAAGCGATCGGACACCGCCCGCATGGGCTTGCCACGGGGCTTCGACTGCGCCTCCGGTCAGCGGATTGCGCCCCATGACCACACCGTCCGCGTCGGCAGAAAAAAGGCAGTCCTGCACAGGATTCCATGCCAGCGCCGTGACGGGCGCCGCGTGCCCACGCAGCACCATGGCGGCATCTCCCGCGGCGCGGGCATTCAAGTAAAACCATTCCCATGTGCGCCGGTCCACAGATTCCCTAGCTGGCAGGTGCGCGGCCAGGCGTTCCCGCGCTTGGCTGAAGTTGCCGTCAGCCAGCGCACGCTGAATGACTGGCAGATCAGTGGTGTAGAGATTAGCAGCGAGGACATCGCGCTCGCGGGCCAGTTCCCGCGCATGGCGGGCCGTGAGCAGCGGCAAAGCAACAAGCCCGGAAATCACCAGCGCGATGAGACCCGCTCCGGCCGGATGGCGCAGCGCCCACTTCCGCGAGCGCTCGAGCGGCCCAGCTGAACGCGCCATGACCGGACGGTTTTCCAGCCAGTGCGTGAGGTCATCCGCAAAGGCGCCAGCGGTGGCATAGCGCCGCGCGGGATTTTTCTCCAGACACTTCAGCGCGATGTTTTCTACATCACGGGGAAGCCCGGGCCGCAAAGTGGAGGGGCGCGGCGCATCCATGGAACTGAGCCGCCGCAACGTCTCCAGCGGGGTGGCCGCCATGAAGGGCGTCGCCCCGGTCAGCAACTCATACAGGATGACCCCAAGGCTGTAAATATCCGCCGCAGTGGTGACGTGATGGGCCTCTCCCGCCGCTTGTTCGGGAGCCATGTATTCCGGCGTGCCGAGCATGGCGCCGCTGTGGGTCAAGCGGCTCTCAGCACCGCCGCGCAGGGCCAGACCGAAGTCGGCGATCATGGGCTCGCCGCTTTCCGAGATGAGAATATTCCCCGGCTTCAAATCTCTATGCAGGACCCCACGCTCGTGCGCGTGCTGGAGTGCCTGAGCGATCTTGATCATGAGCATGGCGGCGGCGCGGGGCGGCAGGTGTTTTTCCGTGCGTGCCGCCAGCGAGGCTGGAGCCAGCTTCATCGTGAAGTAGGGCCGGCCATCGGCTTCGCCGCTATCATAAAGCGGGATGATGCCCTCATGATCCAGCGCAGCAGCGGCCTCCATTTCGCGGCGGAAGCGGGCGCGCTCGGCCCTTCCCGCCAGGGCTCCGGATGTCAGCATCTTCAGCGCCACCTCGCGCTGGAGCTTCTCATCACGGGCGCGCCAAACCACGCCCATGCCGCCGCGGCCTATCTCCTCCATGAGCGTGTAGTCGGCTACGCGGCGCGCGGATGGCTCCTCTGCGGCATCATCGTTCATGAGGTCCTGCCATGCACAAGAAGCACAAAGACTGCCGGCAGCCACGCGCGCACCGCAGAGCGGACATGGCACGCCGGTCGTCATGACATCCGGCCTGCTAGCGCTGCGCCGAGATGCCGGATCTCATCATCCGCGTCCGTTGGATCGCTCAATGTCTGCACGACCTCCGCTCGAAACGTTTCGCGAAATTTCCCGCGCAGTCGTTGCACAGCCGACTTCACCGCGCCCTCCGCCATGCCAGTGCGCTGCACCACAAGATCGAATCCGCCTTCCGCGCCGCCGCCGGGCAACCATCCGCGCACATCATCAAACGTGAGTCGTTCGTGGGTCCACCCGGATCGCAACCGGGACAACGTATTAGCCAACAGTGTTTCCGCCCACTCCACATCATACGCAGCATCCGGGGTCACCGAAGGATCAGCGATTTCCCCGCAACTGTCGATGTCCTCAGGCACCGCACCACCGCCGCGCTTTTGGGTGCGGGCCCGGTGCCATTCATTGGTTAGGAAATGCTTCATCGAGGCGAGCAGCCAATTCCGGAATCGCCCGCGAACAGGGTCCGCATGCACCAGCCATTTCTTGTCGATAAGGCGGGCGAAAAACTCCTGCGTGAGATCCTCCGCGTCCTCGGGATTAGCGCCACTGCGGCGGGCAAAGGCGAAGACCGGCTGCCAATAGAGCTGGCATAACTCGGCGAGCGCGCTGCTGTTTTCCTGTCCCGCCTCCATGACCATGCTCCAGCGCGTGCGGGCAAAAGCACGGGCATCTTCTGACGGGGCCGGTAGTGAGGGGATCTGCATTTTCCAGGCACTATAACGCGGCGGTGGACCGGTGGCCAGCGGTTTCATTCAGCAGAGGGTTTAAGCCACTCAGGACCACAACAAGGAGCTGGAAACCAGCCCGCCATGAATCATGGGTGAAGTGTCTTGCGTCCGCGTGAGGGCAGGGCAACGTTTCTGCTATTATGCCCGTCCGCAAAGCACTTCAAAAGGCCCCCGTCGCTAGGAAAACCGTTGCCCGGAAGGCCGCAGCGGACCACGCCGTGGCAGCCGGCGGCAAACGGGTATCCACAAAAGCAGCCGCTCCCGGCCCGCCTGTTTTGCCGCAGGCCGGCACTTCCAGAGCCGGGGTCATCAGTGTCCGCGGTGCCCGGCAAAACAACCTCAGGAATATCGACATCGACCTGCCCCTAGGGAAGCTCAACGTCATCACCGGCCCCAGCGGCAGCGGCAAGTCATCGCTGGCCTTTCAGACAATTTACGCCGAGGGCCAGCGGCGATACGTAGAGACATTCTCGCCCTATACGCGGCAGTTTTTTGACCGCATGGACAAGCCGCAGGTGGATGAGATCCGGGGCATCCCGCCGGCCATCGCCATCGAACAGAATAACACGATCCGCACCACCCGCAGCACGGTGGGGACCATGACGGAGATCAATGATTACCTCAAGCTGCTGTGGCCCCGGATAGCCTCCGCCCGCTGCCCGTCCTGCCGCCAGCCGGTGCGCCCTGACAACGCCGCCCTCGCCGTTCAGCGAGTTCTGGGCGCATGGGAGGGAAAACCTGTGCTGGTGACCTTTCCCGTACCGGTGCCCGCCGG
>JAYVJI010000146.1:0-8910 GCA_043769435.1 Verrucomicrobiota bacterium | reverse complement strand
CAGTTCTCGGCCCTTATCAATCCGTGATCAGAGTGTCGCTGATCACGTCTGCATTATAGCGGAGCGCATCCACGATCTGATTGAGATGCAGCACGCTGACACTGGTGAGGTGGGTCACTGCGGGAGGAGCGAGGGAAAGTGAATAAATCACCTGATCCGGCTTGATCTTGTATTCGCCGAGGAGCTTTCTGAGCCCCGTGAGGTCGGTTTCCTGCTCCCGGAACATGGTGCGGACTTTATTCCTCGTCAGCCAGTCCAGGAGATCCTGCGCCATGGCCTTTTCCGCCAAGCCGTTGGCAGTGGCGAGACTCCGCGCCTCCAGCTTGTAGGCCCGTGCGAAGTAGCGCATGGTGTCATGTGACGTGAACAGAAACCGCTCGGCCTCGGGGAGGGCTTCCAGCTTCCGCAGGGTTTTTCTGTAGTTATCCTCCAGCCGGACTGCGGTTTCATGGCTGCGCTGCTGGAGCCATGTCTCCAGCTTAGGTAGAGAGGCTTTCAGGATTTCACCCACTCTCCGGCTCATGGCAGCGGCGAGCCGCGGATCCATCCATACATGTGGGTCCACGGGGCCCGCCGGGTCATTTAAGTGGATGAGTTGGTCTGCGGGAATGCCCGGAGCTATTTCCATCACTTTTACGCCCGAGGACCTGAGCGCGTCCAGATTCAGGCCCCATTTGTCCTCCAGACCCAGCCCATGGACGATGAGAAGATCGCACCGTTGCAGCAGCGAAAGGTCTGCCGCCGTGGGCTGGTAATTATGTGGACTGATGCCTGATTTCAACAGGCACTGGGAATCGACAGCCTCTGCTCCGATGGTATGGACGAGGCTGGCGGCAAAGCTGGTGGTGCTGACCACCAGCAGTGGCACTTCCGGTATGGCCGGACCGCTGGGCTCCGGGTCTGGTGAGCAGGCCGCCAGCACAGCGACGGGCATGAGCCTGGTGAGGATGCGACGGCGGGTGACGGACATAAGAACCGGGAAGAAATCAGCAGCCGCAGCCAGCCGGCGCGGGGCTTAGTGGGCGGGCGGGATCAGCTGCTGGCGAGGCTAGGGCGGGATTGGGTTCCTGGGAACGGAGCCCCAGATCAGCTAGGAGTGCGCGATCCGCTGCGATAGCGGGGTTCGCTGCTGTCAGGAGCTTGTCGCCATAGAAAATGGAATTGGCCCCTGCGAAGAAACACAGTGCCTGAGCTTCCCGCGAGAGCTGGGTGCGGCCGGCGGACAGGCGGACTTTGGCACGGGGAATGGCCATCCGCGTGCAGGCGATCATCCGCACTAGGTCGAACACTTCCACCCCTCCATTTCCAGCCAGCGGGGTGCCAGGCATAGGCATGAGGCTATTGATAGGTACGCTCTCCGGCTGGGGGTTGAAGTTACTCAGGATTTCCAGCATCTTCAGCCGGTCTTCCACGGTCTCACCGAGGCCCAAGATGCCGCCGCTGCAGACGCTCATTCCAGCCTCCTGAGCACAACGGATCGTCTTCAGCCGGTCCTCAAAGGTGTGGGTGGTAACGATTTTAGTGTAGTGCTCCGGGGAGGTATCGATGTTATGATTATACGCGGTCACACCAGCGGCCTTGAGGCTGCGCGCCTCTTCCGGACCCAGTTCACCCAGCGTCACGCAGACCTCCATCCCCAGTTGACTGACATCGCGGACGATGTCCAAGACCTTATCAAAGCGATCCGTGCCGGCACGCACGCCCCGCCATGCGGCACCCATGCAAAACCGGGTCGATCCGCCCTCCCGCGCAGCCACCGCGCGCTCCATGATCTCATCCTTTTCCATGAGCCGCTCAGCCTTCACTCCGCTGCTGTAGCGGGCGCTCTGAGCGCAGTAGGAGCAGTCCTCGCTGCAACCGCCAGTCTTGATGCTGAGCAGTGTGCAGAGCTGCACTTCCTGCTCCGGCCAGTTTTCCTCATGGACCCGGCGGGACTGCTGGATAAGGGTGAAAAGCGGCTGATGATAGAGCCGGTGAAGATCGGAAAAAGTCATTCGGTGTCTGAGTTCAATGAAAATTGAGAAGGCAAGCGGGCGGTCAGTCTGCCCAGCGGCCACTGACGGCAGGCAGCGACTTATTATCACCGATGGCGCGGTAGTCGGTCTTGCCCACGGCTCCCAACATCGGGTGACCGGTGGTCTTTTTGAAAATCCGGCTCATGTATTCTCCAGTATGGCAGCCCCAGCTTTGCACGTGAGCATGCGGAGCGAAGAGACCGCGCCGCAGCCTGCTGAGATCCTTCACATGCAGGTAGCAGGTGCTCACTCCGAGGATGTCGCTGCTGTAGTCGAAGAGAAAAGCATACTTGTTGGAGTGCCCGAAAAACTCAAACCCGCCTAACAGTTTACCATTCCGGCTGTTCAGGTAGTTGATGAGAAAATCCTTGCTGGTGAACCACACCAGCCGGGCATTGGAGGAGGCCGCGCGCTGGGTGATTTCGGCCATGTTACAGGTGTAGGGAGGATTCCGCCGCGCGTCCTCGCGGTCCCTGACTTCATAGCCCGGGCGGTACACCAGCCATGTGATCCGGGCCGCATCTCCATGCAGCCGCCTTAGTTGGTTGATGCGGATGTGCGCCGCCTTGGCGAAGTTTCCAGCATAACGGTCATGCTGATCAGAAGCTACACGATAGTCCTCCCACTGCCGCAAAGCAGGGCCTCCGCTAACAATCACAAATTCCTCTCTGGCGAGGTCGTGCTGTGAGCGTCCGGGCTGGATCAGGAGAAGAGTCAGTATAAAGAGAAGCAGGATCTGGCGCATAATGGCTTGTGTTTCACCCGAACTGACTTGCCTGGCAAGGCCAATCGCGCCGGACTTCAGGGTTGGATTCAGGGGCGTGCTTCAATAAGCGGACAGGAACCCTCAATGGACATTGAAAGACGTCAGGTCAGTGCGATAATGCGCCACATATGAGACTGTCCAAACTCCTGCCTAAGCGCCGTGCATGGCGTGTCCTGTTCCTTGTCGGGCTGATATTGCCTGTGCCGGCCGGAGTCATGGGGAGCCGGTTGATCGATCAGGCAGCGGACCGGCTCACAACTGCCCGCCGCTATGAACTGGGCACCGACATGAAGCGGATCGTGGCTACTCCTGGAGCAGAGGGGCTGGCGCTGGAAAAATTTACTTTCACAACCGCTGATGGATTGACTCTCCGCGCCATGATCGTCGAAGCGGACACCACCTCCTCCGGCGAGGCGGCGCTCGAAAAATCAAGAGCCTCACTCCGCACACACCTGCCCTCACTTGAAGCGATGCCGTCCGGCCAATACCGCGGCACCATCCTCATGATGCACGGCATCAACAGCCGGGAGGAACATATGCTGTGGCACGCGCGCTGGCTGGTGGCGGCTGGCTTCCGCTGCATGGCATGGGACAGCAGGGGGCATGGAGAAAGCGAGGGCACTACCGTCACTTTTGGAAAACATGAGGTCAATGATGCCGCGCGCGCTCTGGCGGCGCTCCATGCACGGCGTGAGCCGGGACCAGTCCTCGCTTATGGACACAGCATGGGAGCGGCTATCCTTCTGCAGTGGTTGGCGACCGCGCCTCCCGTCAAAGGTGCAGTCGCCGTTGCTCCTTTCGCTAGGCTTTCCGACATCATGAATGCACAAGCGGACCACGTCGCTGGGGGGCTGCTAAAATTCATGATCCCTCTCGTGCGCCGTGAAGTGAAGCAACGCGCCGGATTTGATCCCGCAGAAATCAGCCCGCAGGGCCGGGTGGGCGACATTACCTGTCCGGTTTTTTTCATCCACGGCGAGCAAGATCAAGTCATCCCAGTGGCTCAGTCTGCGGCGCTCCGCGATGCCTGCCGGGTGCCCGGCAGCCGACGCACCGTCACGCCCGGGGGCCATGGCGATGCCTTATCTGCCGGGGGGACCGCCCTGCAGGCGGAGGTGGTGAAGTTTTACATGGATGCAGCAGGATCCGGCTGGCGCTGACCGGCGGGCATCAAGCCACGGGATTGATCAGGCGGAACGTCAGATTAATGCGTGGTTCGGAAAGTCGGGCCGCTTTGGGAATACTATGCAGCCAGTAGGTCTGGGTGGCGCCCTTCATCACCAGCAGACTGCCATGTTCCAAAACAACGCTGGCTTTCAGTTCCCTGTGCCGGTGCTTGAAGCAGAAGCGCCGCTCTGCTCCTAGGCTGATGGAGGCTATGCTGGAATTCCTGACGATGGCCTTTTCATCGTCACTGTGCCAGCCCATTCCCTCCCCGCCGTGGTGGTAGTGATTGAGCAGACAAGAGTTGAATGCATCGCCTGTCAGCCCCTCCGCCAGCGCTTTGAGTTCCAGGAGTTCCGGTGTCCACGGCAGTGCCTGCTTAGTGATTCCTGAATAAGTATAAGCACAGGCCTTATCTCCATACCATGCCACCTTGCGGGCCGTCACGATGCGCTTGCCGAACATCATGGTCTCATCATTTTTCCAGTCGACTGATTTCAGCAGCCTGTCAAAGTAACCCCAGGCTCCAAAAGCACTCAACACCGGCCCAAAGTAGTGGACGGCCCCATCACAGGGGAGCCAGTTAATGCTAGGGTCAGGAGGAAACAACCCTGCCTCAGGGAGATCCGGGCGATCCGGTTCCGGTGTTCCTGGTGCAAGCTTCATGGACGACGTTCATGGGAAAAGTAGAACGTAGCAATGAATCAGTTTGCCGGGGTTCACTCGGATCCCGCAGAACTTTCATGCAAGCCGATGATTGGATGCTGGATTCCCTCACTCGCCTGTGGATAGTGGCTCCGAGACGATTCCCCGACATCCGGTGTAGCCGCCACTTCCGCGCGTGGCTCGTCGCTCCGAGACGAGTCTTCAACATCCGGCGATAGCCGCCACTTAAAATCGGCCATCAATTGCGCGGCGGCCCGTTGCTGGACGGTGGCCTGTTGCTTTTGCAGCGAGCGATTCGTGTGCCCCAAGCATACATCCCCCAAAGCCGCTTTGCGCCGGATTGTAAGTTCGTGTGCGAGTTCAAGGAAATCGAAGGCAACAAGCTCACCAGGACAACTGCCTAAATATCCTCAAGCACTGTGATGAATCCGGAATAGAGGTGGAACTCACGCCCCTTTCGGCACCATGGGGAGGGCATTATTTATGCGCTCTCGTTTTCCTGCTCGCAAAGGAAGCAGTCGCCATGCGAATACGAATACGCAAGGAACCCGGATGATTAAAGCTACGGTTTTCCAGCGTTGTATTGTACCGGATCGCGTTGCTATCGTATGCTGGCATCCTTCCCTTTCTGCTTATGATTTCATGTTATTGCGCCTCGTTCGCCGCCCGCTGCCTGCGCGGGCGGGGTGCTGGGCGTCGACCGTTGGCCTGCTTTGCTGGCGTGATTTTGCTTCTACCAGCCCCGACCATCGCGGAGCAGTCTGCCGCATGGGCGGGGACGATCAAGCCTTTGCTGGAGGCGAAGTGCTACGACTGCCACGCCGAGGGCGCAAAAAAGGGCGGCGTTTCCTTCGATGAATTTACCACGGAAGCGGAACTCATGGCGGATACGAAGCTGTGGCATCGTGTCCTAAAAAATGTGCGCGATGGCTTAATGCCTCCGCCAGAAAAAGACCAGCCCACCAAAGAAGAAAACCTAGCCTTGCAGGCATGGATCAAAGCCGAGGTGTTTAAGCTCGATCCGGCGCAACCGGATCCCGGTCGCCCAACGTTGCGACGGCTCAATCGCACGGAATACCGCAATACCATTCGCGATCTCACCGGTCTCAATTTTCCAGTCGATGATGAGTTCCCCGCCGACGATACCGGCCATGGTTTTGACAACATCGGCGAGGTGCTGACGCTTTCTCCGATGCTGTTAGAGAAATACCTCGCGGCGGCAAAATCGATCGTCCAACAAGCCGTGCCGCAAGTCGCTCGCGTGATGCCGGAAATCCGCGTCGATGGCGATGACTTTCATCGCATGGACA
The DNA here is from genome assembly GCA_043769435.1 of Verrucomicrobiota bacterium. Taxonomy (GTDB): domain Bacteria; phylum Verrucomicrobiota; class Verrucomicrobiia; order Verrucomicrobiales; family V1-33; genus JAYVJI01. The sequence continues at coordinate 2,989 of JAYVJI010000146.1, read as the reverse complement.
CGATCGATGGCGTCGTCACCCGAGGCCCGTCGATGGATACGTTGAGTTATTATCATCCCCTGACCGTAGCGACAACGGTCGACATCAAAAAGCCAGGCCGCTATACGATCATGTTCGAACTCGGCGGGCAGGATCGATTTGTGGAAGGCATCTCGGACTTGAATCGCTGTCGTCTGCGCTTCTTTCTCGATGGCGAGGAAATGGGCCAGCGAGACTTTGGTTACGTGCCAGGAATCCGCTTCAACATCGACTACCCGCGCGCGCTCACCATCGGCGCGCATGAGATTTCGATCGCCGTGGAACGCCTCACGCCGAACGAGAAAGAAGTGCGCTCGCTCGCCCTGCACATCCACCATGTGCTGCTGCGCGGGCCGGACGATGAAGCCGCATGGGAACCGCCTGCGAATCACGCGAAATGGTTCCCCCGCCCCGTGCCCACCGAGCCTGCTGCGCGCCACGCCTATGCGGCGGAAGTGTTAGGCGCGTTTGCCACGCGCGCCTTTCGTCGGCCATTGCAAAACGATACCGTGAAGCGACTCGCGGATCTCGCGGCGTCTGTGTGGTCGGAGCCGAGCCAGTGTTTTGAATCCGGCGTTTCACGCGCGATGGAGGCCGTCCTCGCGTCGCCTCGTTTTCTTTTCCTTGAGGAAACCACGGAACCCCAGCGCGAAGGAGAGACCCATCCACGCATTGATGAATACTCACTCGCCTCGCGCCTTTCCTATTTTCTTTGGTCGACCATGCCAGATGCGGAATTGCTAGAACTCGCCGGAACCGGGAAGCTGCGCGAGAACGTAAAACCACAACTCGCGCGGATGCTTGCTGATGAAAAATCGCAAGCCTTCTTCCGCAACTTCCCCGGCCAATGGCTCCAAGCGCGCGACATCGAGGCCATCCCCATCGACGCGCGTTCCGTCCTCCGCCGCGACCAAAAACCCGATCCCGAGATCGAAGAAGCGCGCCGCGTTTTCATGGAATTGCGCACCAAAGAATCCACCGAACTCACCGCCGATGAACAGGCCAGTATGGAAAAGGCGCGCGCCGTTTTCCGTCGCAGCAATGATCGCCTGCGCGACGCGGATTTTCCAGGCAATCTCCGGCGCGACATGCGGCGCGAAACGGAACAATATTTCGAATACGTCATCCGCCATGACCGACCACTGACGGAACTAATCGACAGCGATTACACCTTCCTCAACGAACGCCTTGCCCAGCACTACGGTGTGCCCGGCGTGCAGGGTGATGATCTTGTCAAAGTCATCCTCCCCGCCGGCAGCCCGCGCGGCGGCATCCTCACCCAAGGCAGCGTCCTCGCGGTGACGTCCAATCCCACGCGCACCTCGCCAGTGAAGCGCGGCCTCTTCATCCTCGATAACATCCTCGGCACGCCGCCACCACCTCCACCGCCAGACATCCCATCGCTCGAAGATAATAGCGGACGCGGTCGCCCTTCAGAATTCACCCTCCGCGAAACGCTCCTGCGCCACCGCGCCGATGCTCAATGCGCCTCGTGCCACAACCGCATGGACCCCATCGGCCTCGCCTTCGAAAACTTCAACGCCATGGGCCAATGGCGGGAATCCGAACGCGGAAAACCCGTCGATACCAGCGGCCAGCTCATCAGCGGCGAAACATTTCCCGCCGCCCGCGAACTTAAAAAAATTCTCGTCGCCAACCACCGCGACGCCTTCCATCGTTGCTTCATCGAAAAGCTCCTCCTCTATGCGCTCGGTCGCGGCTTGGATCATCGCGATGAAACGACGGTCGATCTCCTCATGGATGTCTTGGCCAAGCACGACGGAAAACCGTCCGCCCTTCTTATCAGCTTAGTCGAGTCCGATGCCTTCCAACGCCGCCGCCTCAATCGCCCTGGCCAACCCGCCGAATCTAAGTAACGCAACTCCATCCGTCCTAACTAATATGAATACTCGCCGCAACTTTCTTCGTGGGCTCGGCTCCGGCTTGGCCGTGCCTGCTTTTACTTCGTTCGCGCCCCGCCTACGCGCTGCAGAAAACGCCGCACGCCTCGGCACCACCGCTACCGGCGCTCCCCTGCGCAGCGCGTTTTTCTTTTTTCCTAACGGCTCCATCCCCTCCACATGGTGGCCCAAAAATACCGGCACCGGGACGGACTTCGCCTTCAGCCAATCGCTGAAATCACTCGAAGAAATGCGCCAGCACGTCCAAATCATCGGCGGCCTCGAAAACGTGAACGGCGAAGGCGGCCAAGACGGCGCCGGCGACCACGCGCGCGGCGTCGGCACATTCCTCACCGGCGTCCGCCTGAAAAAAAGTGCGACCGATCTCCGCGCCGGTGTTTCCATCGACCAATTGATCGCACGCAAAGTCGGCCACCTCACCCGCCATGCTTCGCTGGAACTAAGCTGCGACGCGGTGCGAAAATCCGGGGCCTGCGATTCTGGCTACGCCTGCGCCTATCAATTCAATCTCTCATGGAGCGGACCCGGCACGCCCATGACCCCAGAGGTCAATCCCCGCCTTCTCTTCGAGCGCCTCTTCGGTGCCGGCACGGCAAGCGATCGCGCGGCCAACCTCCAGCGCCGCCAAACCGAGCAAAAATCCGTGCTCGACTTCGTCATGGACGACGCCCGCGCCATGCAGCGTCGGCTCGATGCCCGCGATAACGAAAAGCTCGATCACTATTTCACCGGCCTCCGCGAAGTCGAACAACGCATCGCCAAAGCCGAAAAACTCGGCCCGCCGCCTGACCCCGGTCGCGAGTCGCCCACCGGCATTCCCCATGACCACGCCGAGCACATGCAACTCATGGGCGACCTCCTCATCCTCGCCTTCCAGACCGACCTCACCCGCACCGCCACGTTCATGCTCGCCCACGATGGCAGCAACCGACCCTTCCCCGAAATCGGAATCCCAGAAGGACACCACGATCTTTCCCACCATCAAAACAAACCCGAACTGATGGACAAAGTCGCACAGATCGATCACTGGTACGCCCAGCAATTCGCGC
>JAYVJI010000145.1:0-5015 GCA_043769435.1 Verrucomicrobiota bacterium | reverse complement strand
ATCCGCTACCGCATCGTCGCCACGGACATCCTCACCACCAGCGTGCAGGTGCCCTACAGCGATGACGAGTCGCCTAACTTCGGATACTTCATTTACGACGGTTGCCCTGCGTGGAGCGGCGCCTTCCGTCCCGCCAGCATCACCACCCCCGTCGTCGGTTCCACCGCCGTCCAGACCTTCCCCGCCAGCCTCATCAACTCCATCGAGCCCTACCACCTGATCGCCACCGACGCCGACGTCATCAACTGCCAGTATAACAACGCCGCGTCCCTCGACCGGCCCTTTGCCGGCACCTTCGTCTACAAGGGAAAAGTCTACGATAACATCTTCTTCAAGAACCGCGGCATCGGCTCCACCTACAACACCGGCAAGAACAAGTGGGCCATAAAGTTCAACCGCGCCCGTGACTTCCAAGCCTATGACAACTGGGGCCGGCCCTACAACCAGCAGTGGAACTCCCTGAGCCTGGACGCCAACGCCTATCCATGGGCCGCTGTATTCCGTGGAGCCGCCGGCATAGAGGAGGCCTCCTCCTACCGCGCCCACGAACTCGCCGGCAATACCTCCCTGCGCACCACCTACTCCCAGCTCCGCGTCATCCGCCGCGCTGCGGAATCCAACCCCGCAGGCACCCTCCTCACGGAGAGCCTCGGCACCAACTTCGACGGCCAATACTCCACCGACCTCTTCGGCCTCTACATGTCTCTGGAGCCCACCGAGGGCAACCTCCTCGACGAGCGCAACCTCCCCGACAGCAACATCTACGCGATCGAAGGCAACGGCGGTGACCTCAAATACCAAGCCGCCAACCTGCCCACTGGCACGGACTGGGCCAACTTTGGCTCCACCTCCACCACCAATGCCAACGGCATGCTCTTCACCGGCCAGACCGAGGAATGGTACCGCGCCAACATGGACCTCCCCGCACTTTACAACTTCATGGGCCTCGGCCGCCTCATGGGGAATGTCGATGTCCGCCCGGGAGACAACTACCGCTTCATCCACCGCAGCAGCGACAACCGCTGGGAGATCATGGCCTATGACCTCGACATGATGTACATCGCGGGCCACCACTGGGGCGGCACCATCGATGGCGTTGCCATAGCCGCGGCCCCCAACGCCATCGTCGCCATCAAGCGCCACCCGGCCATCGCCATGGAATACCGCAACCGCTGCCGCGAGCTGCTGAGCCTGCTCACCACAGACGCCTCAGTGAACGGCGGCCAGATCGGCCAGCTCCTCGACGAATACGCCCAGATGGTGAACCCCACCGGAGTCGCCCTCACATGGGCCGACCTTGATGCCGCGATGTGGAACTTCCACCCCCGCACCCTTGGCAACAGTGCGGCCAGCGGCCAGAACAACGCCCGCGCCAACTTCTTCCGCGCCACCTTCTCCGACGGCACCCGCGGCGGCCTCGGCGGCACCAACCAGACAGCTACATGGCTGCGCCAGATCCCTGACCCCGACGTCGATGGCATCGGCGACCACGAAGGCTTTGTCCAGTGGTTCACCAACTACGCCACCAACACCTACCCTGCCTCCACCACATGGACCCGCCGCGCCACCAGCGCCGGACCCTTCTTCGCAGGCGCAGGCGCAGACACCAGCACGGACCGTCAGAAAGGCTTCGGCTACAAATACCTAGAGTGGGAGTCCCTCCACGGTGGGTATCTTAACACCACCACCAACCCCCCTGCTGCCACTGCAGTCGGCGACCTCACCGGACCTGGTATTGACCGCTACTATGCTGGCGACTCCCTCGCCACCCTCGCCGCCGGGAGCTATGTGCTCTACCCTAACAAGCCCGCCCTCACCTTCACCGGCAGCCCCGGATTTCCCGTCAACGGCCTCCAGTTCACCAGCAGCGACTACACCGCCCCCACCGGCGGCGGAGCCATCGCAGCCGTGCAATACCGCATAGGCGAGATCTCCGCCCCCGGCATTCCCCTCTATGATCCCACCCAGCCCCGCGTGTATGAACTCGAGGGCGTGTGGACCTCCGCAGAAATCCCTACGGCCAGTCCCACCGGCATAGCTCCCGCCACCGTCCCGGTCATTGCCATCCGCGCCGGCCACACCTACCGCGCCCGCGTTCGCCACAAGGACGCCACGGGTCGCTGGTCCTTCTGGTCAGACCCCGTGCAGTTCGTCGCCGGCACGCCGGAACTGGCTGGCTACATCTCCGCGCTGCGCGTCTCCGAGGTAAACTACAACCCCGGGCCCGTCACCGCCGCAGAACTCGCCACTCCTGGCTGGAATATTTCCTGGACCGAGCAGGACTTCGAGTTTCTCGAAGTGACTAACGTCTCCAGCCTGCCCGTGGACATGACAGACGTCCGCTTCACCAAAGGAGTGGATTTCAACTTCGCCCCAGCCTACATCATACCAGCCAACACCAGCGTGGTGCTCACGAAAAACCCCGCCGCCTTTGCCATCCGTTATGGCAGCACCCCCATGCTCGTGCCCGGCAGCTTCACCACGGACAACCTGAGGAACTCCGGTGAGGAGGTCAAGCTCAGCTACGGTGCAGGAAACCAGATCATCTCCTTCACCTACCTGCCCGTCGCACCATGGCCCGTCAGCCCTGCCGGGAATGGGCCGACGCTGGTCCTCATAGACCCGTGGAAGCCCCTTCTAGACCACAACGTTCCAGCAGAATGGAGAGCCAGCTGTCTCCCCGGTGGCAGTCCCGGTGCCCGTGACAGCAACAGCTACAACTACTGGGCTCGTGTCACCTGGCCCGGCACCGCAGGCATGGGCGCGGATGATGATCTGGACGGTCTGGATAACAGACTGGAATACGCTTTAGGCACCAATCCTGGCTCGAATTCCCAGCAGCGAGTGCCCACCGCCGCCTTCGAATCCGGCTACGCCACCCTCACCTACACGCATCCTCCAGACACCAAGGATGTCACCTACAGGGTCCAGTTCAGCGATGAACTGATGGCTTGGACCCTGCCCGCCATCAAGACAGGTTCCACCCTTAACGGCGACGGCTCCATCACAGAAGTATGGCGCAGTGCCGATCCTGTGAACATAAAATCACGGATCTTCGGACGGGTGCAGATCACCGCTCCGTAATAAACATCCCCCCCATCCCCCATCACACGCGGCGCACAGGCTACCTGTGCGCCGCTTTTTTGATTTGTTTACTTTTCAAATCATTCAACTCATCCACAGCACAGACCTCAGTAAACCTCAATTACCACCGAGCTATGCACATCAATGACGACAGAAAGATTGAGGGCAGAAAGATGAAGGTGCCGGACTTCCATTTCAACTTTGGACGCAGAGGCGGAATCCTTTTGAAAATGCACACATGCTCCCGATGCTCGATAGCGGCGACCTGACACGGGCGCTGGAGTCCGATACTTACGTTTTATTTATCCCACCGGCCCGGCAGATGCCGATGGCTGGCGGGAAATCACCGCTCTTATCGAAGTGCCATCCGGTGCCGGAAAAATCATCATCTTGGCCTCCGCAGTGGCACAACTCACCGCCAGCGACCGCTGCGAATTCGACGACGCGGAACTCGTGAGCACGACTTTTGAATGAACCCCATCCTCACTCGTATGATCCACATCGCCCGTGCTCATCTCCTTCCGCTAGTGGCGTTGTCGCCTGTTCTCACACTCATTGCAGTTCGTCAGGAAAATTTTGGAAAGGAAGATTTCAGAGCGAGAATTTCCAAGTCCTCCTCATCTTTCTGTCCGTCCATCCAGACCATTTCCAAACTCTTTTGCCGTCGGCGACGGGACCTGATCGCTTTGGTCATGACGAAAAAGCCCCGCTTCCTGGCGAAAGCGGGGCTCTGATTAATAGAAGTAAAACAGCTGTGCTCAGGCGCGGCGACGGCGCAGTAGTCCGAGGGCCGCGAGGGTGGCGAGGGCGGCGGATCCGGGTTCCGGCACTCCGTTTGCCCGGACCATGGAGACGAGGCTGTTGGCTGCGGCTAGTGGCACCAGTGACCCGAGGGTTCCGAGGGCAACAGACGAAGACAAGCTGTTGATGTTGATAGGTCCTGTGTTGGCGTTGTAGGCCAGCCAGCTCTCGCCGGGTGTGCCTGATGGCGCGACGCCGCCGGGCAGGATATTGGCTGCGTAGTTATTATAGACGACTCCCGCGAAAAAGCTTTGGCCGACCGCCAGCGCCACCGGCGTTATGGCGGTGGTCTGGGCGGCAGAAGACGGGCTGTTGAAGGTCGTTATGGTTCCTGTAGCGGAACCTAGGACCACCGCGTCGTTGGGGTTGCCATCACTGTTAGGGTCACTCCATAATACCACAGTGAATGCTTCCCCTCCGACGAGGCCGGTGCCGCCTGCGGGGTTCCCGAACACCACCGAAATGGAATTGATGATCTGTCCACTCGCCACAGCAGTGAAGTGGTTGAGGCCTGCCGCAGACCATGCGGCGGTATCGCCTAGGGAGCTGACCGCGGACCCGGAGTCGATGGAATAGGTCACGGCCTGACTGAGCGAAACCGAGGCAAACAGCGTTGCGGCAATTGCGCTGAATTTTTTTAATGGAATGGGCATTTTGTTCATAATAAGCAAGGATAGAGTTGATGGGGACATGTGTGCCGTAGGATAGTTTCGCGGATTTGCCAGCATCTTTTCACGGGTTCGAAACGTAGGGGTAGCGCCGTGGCGTTTATCAAGGCGGCTGCCGCCAAAATGGGGTGGACATGCCGGAGATTCTCTCTGACACCTGTCCCATGACAGACCTTCTTATGATCCCGGCCCGCTATATCATGATCGGCGGATTCCTTGGTGCCGGCAAGACTACTGCGATGGGCAAACTAGCGCGCCACCTTTCCGGTCAGGGCCTGAGGGTGGGGCTCATCACTAATGACCAGGCTGGCGGGCTGGTGGATACGCGGCTGATGCGGCAGCAGGGTTTTGCGACGGAAGAGATAGCAGGCGGCTGTTTTTGCTGCCGCTTCAATACCCTCGTCGAGGCTGCGGCGCGGCTCACAGATGCCACCCGTCCGGATGTGATCATAGCGGAACCCG
>JAYVJI010000144.1:0-6754 GCA_043769435.1 Verrucomicrobiota bacterium | reverse complement strand
GTGAAGGTAAGCGTGCCACTGCTGCTGATGGCAGGCGGTGTGGTGAAAAGCCCCGCACCGCTCACCGGCGGCACAGCGTCACAATGAATGTTAGGCCCTGCACATTTGGCGTGTCACCATCGTCAATCCCCTTGGCCCACGCGGGATGCGTCTGCGGCGTATTTAAGCCGACCGGATGGAAGATGTTGGGGCCTTTGATAAATACGGGGTCGTTATTCACACAGCCCTGATTCGTGACGGTAAAGGTCTGCGCCACCGTAGTCAGCGCCGGGCAGCCATTGATGGAGGTATCGTCGGTCATCGTCACCGTGATGGTGGCGGTGCCGGAGGTTCCATTGAGCGTGTAGGTCAGATTGCCTGTGGGCGTCGTTGTTCCCGGCGCGGGAGATGGCGCCACCGTCGGCTGCACACTGAAGATATTATTCGTCGGTGGCTGCACCGTCACTGTAAAATACATCGTCTGCGTCGCGAGGCTGTCGCCATCATTGATCGCAGTCGCCCATCCAGGGAACGACTGAGCACTGGTGGTGGTGACAGCGTGAGACTTGTCAGTGCCCTTGGTGAAGAAAGGCATCTCATTGCAGTCACAGATAATGATGGTAAGCACCTTGTCATACGTCAGCCCGCCACAGTCCGTGACGCGGATACCAACGGTGTAGGTGTTCTTGGTTTCGTAGTCTGCCACGGGCGTCAGTTTCAGTGTATATCCGATGGTGACATTGCCCGTGATGGTGAAGCTGGCGTTGTCCGACGCGCCGACCATGGTTTGCAGTGCAAACGTGAATCCAGTCTGTCCGGCATCCGGGTCCACCGCACCGAGCGTGCCCACGATGGCATTTGGAATGTCATTCTCATACACACAACCCACTGGCGGCGTCGTATCAGTGAGCGTGATATTCGTTGGTGCCAGATTGGTCCCCTGACCATTGATGGCAAAGTCAAACACAGGCGTCTGGGAATTGTTCGAGATTGTTACCGTAGCCGTCTGAACCCCCACCGCCGTGGGAGTGTAGGTGACCTGGAAAGTGACGCTCGCGCCCGCTGCAATCGGGCTGGTCGGCTGAGTCACCGAAAATGCGTTGGCGTTGGCACCGCTCAGAGAAACGAACGGAGCTGTGAGCATGAGCGGTACGCAGCCGGAATTTGTAATGATAAACGTGCGGGTGATGGTCCCTGAGCACAGCACTGCGGGGCCAATCCGGGTGTGGTCCGCAGAGGTAGGTGTCGTATCGCCATCGGCGATGACTTGGCTGTTTCCGGTAACGGCAATCAGTGGCTGGAGGTTTCCTTTAAACCAGTCCGCCCCGCCTTCACTGTAGAGGTCAGTGGGGTCATTCACATTGAGGGCCACACGATTCAGAGCACCATTGATCATGGCACAAAGAAACAAGTTGCCGTTGCTCGTTGGAGTGGTCGTTGAGCCGAGGATGTATTCTCCACTACCGCCTTGGGCGTAGCGGGCATATTGGTGGCCGGCTTCGGGCGTAAAGGTGGACGTTCCCGTCAAGAGGTCGTGAAAAACAGCTTCCTCGTGCTGGTAGCCGGGCAGGCTGTTCTTATACAGCTCTGAGTTGTAGGTCAGCTTGGAGCTATCCATCGAAACCGAGAGCGCATAGGCGCGAAGAATGGGGTTGCCGTTGGTGCTAAGAACCTGCGGCGCTCCAACGGCAATTGGCGTCCCAAGCACACCGGGAAGTCCCACAAGAATGCGGCGCGCATTGCCTGCGGTGGTGTGTTCGAGATTGTAGTAGAGGTAATGACCGTCCGGCGAAAAATCTGCATCACCCGCCCCTTCACCGCCTGGCACCAATACCTGGTGAGCATAGCTTGCTGAGTTGAAGGCGGTGTTGGTATTGAAGCTCACCAGCGTCAGTTGCCGGTCCGCCCAATTGTTATGTGTCGTCACGACGATGCGCGTGCCATCGGGAGACCAGTCGGGGTAGCCGGCATAGTTCTTTCCAAGCGCGGTGGCCGCGATGATCCGTTCTACCGTCCCCGTAGGCGAGCAGATGATGAGATTGTCCGGGCCGGCGGGCGTGGGAGAATCCACATAGACGATGTGTTGGCCATCAGGAGACCAGGATGCATGTTGGGCGGAACCTGCACTGTTGGTGATTTGCAGAGGCGGGGCGGAGGATGCCGCGTCCTGCACAAATAGCTCTGCTCCCTGGCCGCGGTTCGATTCGTAAACGACTCTTCCGCACGTGTCCTGCGGTGGCGGTGGAGTTGTGTCACCCGTGCCGATGAGGCAAATGTTGATGATGCCCTCGTTGCTGTCATTGCTGCGGATGTGCAGTGTGGCCTTGCGCGGCCCCAGAGCAGAAGGGGTGAAGGTAATACCAAAAGGCAGTGTGCCTGTGGTGGGAGCTAGTTGGGTATTGCCCGGTATCGTAGTCGTAATGGAAAAATCTGATGCGTTCACCCCAGTGATCATTACCTGAGCCAGGTTAAGCTGACCTAGTCCGATGTTCCTGATGTTAAATGGCTTCGCCGTGCTTGGCGACGCCAACGCCTGCGGGGAAAAAGTGATCGCCGGGTAGCGGAGGGCGAGGTTGTGTCTGCCATCTGCATCAATCGTCGAGACGCAGGTCTGCGGCGTGAGCCTACCGTGGTTGGCATCCCCCCATGCGACAGTGCTGCCGTCTTTTTTCAAAGCTACATTGTGAGCGTGTCCGGTAGCGATGGCGACGACATCCGCGAGGGCGCCAGTGGGCACAGTCGTTAGCCAACTTGTGCCATCTCTCCATGAATAGGCTTTCCCACTCGAATCAAAAGCAGCAGAGTGCGAATCGGCTCCGGAAATGCCGACCACTCCGGACGATGGCTTCATGGTAGAAAGTGCCGGATTGATCTGACCGGTGAGGTCGCGTCCCCAGCCAATGATGGTGCCGTTACTGGTAAGCGCGAGACTGTGTGCGCCTCCCGCCGAGATGGCTACGATCCCGCTCAGGGCGGCCACCGGCACTGTGCTTTGCCCATCTCCATCGGCTCCCCATGCGACCACGCTGCCATCACACTTCAGCGCAAGGGTATGACCCAGCCAGCCGAGATGGCGATCACATTATTTAATCCCATGGGCTGGCTGCTGCGCTGGGTCACGCTGTCGTCTCCCCAGACGAAAACGGTGCCATCATTCCTTAGGGCGACGCTATGCTTGTCACCTGCGGAGACCGCGATGGCACTCCCCTGAACCGCTGTGGGCACTACCGGCAATCCATAAAGTTGGCTGCCCCAGGGAACCACCTGGCCGGAGCCTGTCACGGCGAGGCTGTGCTCAGCGCCCGCCGCCACAGCCACGATATCGCTCGCGGTAGCGGCCGGTAGCGGCGAAGTCTGTCCCTGATTGTTGTCGCCCCACGTCAGCACACCGGCTGTGAGCGGCGTGCCCGCAGGCTGCTCCAGCACGATCTCCGGCTCGGGAGGGCAGGGGCCTACGCCGCAAACGATGTAGGCGGCTCCGGCGTCGGTATTGGAAGGGCCGAAGGCGGGTGGTTGTCCCATTAGGCTGGTGCTGTCTTCCATTATTGCGCCTATCACCACTTTGTCTCCAGAGATGGCAACGGAGAGGCCGAAGTGGTTCCCTGCCAGCACGGAATGCGGTGATTTGATGAACGATTGATGGTTCCAATCACTGCCCGTCCGGCTGTAGGTGTTTACTGAGCCTGTCAGGTGTGCGAGTTCATCTGGCAGTGGGTTAATGCCTGAGAGACTGGTCCATTCTCCGGGTGCGCCCACAGCTATAGCTTCTCCAGAGATAGCCACGGAATACCCGAATCCGTCACCGTATTGTGACGTCGATACGAATTTCGGTTTCAGATATGCCTCGTGACTCCAAGCCGGTCCGTTTCTCCGGTAAACGTAAGCCGCTCCCGCAGATGGCCCACTAGTAGGATTATTAGGGTAGACGTCGTTAAATTGGTATGTAGTGCCATTCGAAACGCCAGTGGTGCTGCTCTGCTCACCTGGTGCTCCAATGACGAACGCGTTTCCGTCGATAGCTACGGAGGTCCCATAAAAATCTCTCTGCGAAACGTTGCCGGATTTCAGAAATGCCCGCTGTATCCAGACACCAGACAGCTCATAAAGGTAGCAAGCCCCCGAAAGGATGCTGTTCCCGTTGGGGGCCCCGTTTGGCTGAGCATTCGCTGCCGCTTGGTCGCTGTCCTCGTATGGAGCGCCAGCTATTATGAAACTGCCGGATATATCTACGGAAGTGCCCAGCCGGTCGAAGGCTTGTCCACCGGTAGAGACATCAACAACCGCTGGCTTAAGGTAACTTTCTTCCACATAATTTGTAGTGAAGCTAAAAACGTAAACCGCGCCGGAATCCTGGGCATTGGTATTCGGGGCACCGCCTCCTCCTGGAGTCCAAATCCCAAGCAGGTTACTGTCGTCGCGAGGGGCCCCCACCACGATCCGCTCACCTCCAAGAGCAACCGAGGTGCCAAACAGGTCACCGGCCTGCTGCCGCCGACCTTTCAAATAGGCCACCTGCTGCCAGGTTCCCAAACCACTGCGATCAAAGATGTAAGCCGCCCCGGAATCCTGCGATCCTTCGTCGATTGGGCCATTTACGCCAGGGGCGTTGGTTCTGCTGTCCTCAAACGGAGCGCCAACCACGATACGATTTCCCCGGACGCACACCGCGAAACCAAATTGGTCGTTAGCTTGCGCCACCCCGCCTGCAGGTCCTGCCGCTGTAGGTTTCAAATAAGCCTGCTGACTCCAGGTGTTGTTGCTTGGGTTACGGACAAAAACATAGGCGGCTCCCGAGTCGATGACTGTGGCGGGACTGGTGACGGGGGGATCGTTTGGCGACCCATTTTGCGCCCCCACCCCCAGCGTGGTACTGTCCTCCTTAGGAGCCCCCACGACGACCGTATCCCCGGAAATGGAAACAGAATGGCCGAACCAGTCGCCTGCCTGAGTCATCCCCACTGCCCCGGGCTTGAGATAAGCGCCATAGGCCACGGGATCGATGGTGATCGGATACCGGGCACCGGTTTCCTGCACGTTGAGCCGCAGGGAAGTGGTGCCACTGGGCTCGAAGTGAGCGGGTAGGATCTTGCCGTCTGCGTCCCAGACCTTCAGATTCGAGTAGTGCAGGACATCCGTGCCGCCAGCCTCTTGGAAGCTCACGTCTTTTCCCCCATCCGCGATACGGGGTGTCAGCGTTCCCCGGGTGCTGATTTTGAAACTCAGCGCCTCGCCTGATTTTGCTCCCTCTGGCCGCTCGTTCACGATGAATCCATGCTCCAGGCCGCGCTGGTCGTTGACGTACCACTCCTGCACATTTCCATCCCACTGGTAGGTCAGCCGCTGGCCATCGGCTTTGGTCTCTGGTTTCCCGGTGACGGTGGTCTGCTGTTCCCCAAAGCCGTAGCTCTGTAGTTCCAGTCCCCACTGCCAGCCGCCGCCCTGGGGCTGGGTGAGAAATCCCCGGCCATCAAAGGTGGTGGTCCAGCTTTGGCCGGGGTTTCGTGCAGCCCAGCCGTCTCCTGCGGGCATTATAGCGTGGCGGCCTGCTTCATAGGCCTGGGTGATGCTGGCCCAGTCGGAGGCGGCTAGGCCACTGGGCGGGGGTTGCTCCAGATCCGGTGATCGGTTCGCGGGCGGCGAGGAGTCGGGCGGGTTCCCGGCGGCGCAGGGTTGACCAAGAAACCCGGCCAGCAGTGCAATTCCCCAATATTTGCAGGAGGCAGCAGGAATTCTGGCAGGCAGGCAGGCAGGATTGGCAGGGTGGCAAGAGCCGGGTGGTTTCATGGAAGCGGGTGGGTGAGATGGAAGGTGGCCTACTATGCTTTTGGGAATCCCCGGCGGAGTCGGACAAAATGCCGTGATTTTTTTCGTGGAGGCCCGCTTTGGGTGGGAGACGGGCCCACAGCAGGCTCGAGCTGACCTTCCGGCGCGCGGGACCGGCAGGTGGTGCTCCCGGACAGGGCGGGACGCCGTGGCTGCGGGGTGGGGTGAAGCCCGTGGCCGGTCGCTCCGGGACCGGATTGAAGGAATTCCCGGCTGTGCCGGCACATATAGGAGTCAGACTCGGAACGGGCACGGGCTGGGCGGCTACCCGGCTGCGGGCAGGATGCCCTGGCTGCCGGGGTCCTATGGGCAGTGTGGGCTCCGGGAAGGGCTCTGCCCCTGATGTTTCTCATGGCGGACAGAGCCGCCCCCGGCGGACTACTTTGCGGGCAGCAGGTGCGGCCGGCGCCCGGCCAGGTGGATGATGAGGCGGCTGCCGTCGGCGGTGAAACGGATGGTGCGGGCGTAGCGGAAGGTGCCGAGGTTTGCCACTTCGCTCATGGTGGTGAGGGCCCAGAGGCGGGTCTCGCGCTCGCAGACGGTGACGAGACGGGTGGAGTCCGGGCTGTAGTCCATTTCATACACCTGAGTGCCGTGGCCCGTGAGGGTGCCAAGTTTGGCTCCATCGCTCAGGGAATGGATGGTGACGACGCCGTCCTTTTGAGCGCAGGCGATGAAGGTGGTGGCATCGTTGCTAAAGAGCTTGCCGTGGAGCTGGTCTTTGCGCCAGAGGAGCTGCCAGTCCGGCCGTGACCATGCGCTGAAACCGCTTTCGATGCCGTGTTCCCAGATGACGCTGCCGCCCGCGGCCAGACTGGCGTGTTCGGGAATGTTGCGGTCGGTGGTGCTGCGGTGGAGGCGCTGGCCGGTGAGGCCGTCCCACGCCTCGCGGATGCCCTTTTCTCCGATGACGGCGATGCGGGTGCCGTCGGCGCTGATGCGGCGGTGGCCC
>JAYVJI010000143.1:0-5005 GCA_043769435.1 Verrucomicrobiota bacterium | reverse complement strand
TTGTGAAGCAAGAAGCGGATGAACGGCGGGAGGAATTAATGTACGTTAAGAAGCATGCGCCGGAGTTGTCAAAAATGTTATACACCTCTCTTTCTAAATCTAAAAGCCTGCCCGCTTCGTTATTAGAGGGATTCGAGTACACTTCTAAACTTACTCACGCTCAAATCGAAAATATAATAAATAATTCGAAACCCTCCGCCAAGTGAGGGTCAGGAGAAGATTCATGACAAGTCACGAATCCGGCGGACGGGAAGTGGTCGCTGATCAGCATCGAAGGCAGCACACTCCGGCGGGCGGTTTCTTTGATTCCACGTTCACTTATGATGCGGAGGGGAATCTGACTTCCCGAAAGCTGCCGGGGGCGCCGAACGATTATTACGAGGTCTTCCAGACGGAGTATTCGGGGGCTGACAGGATCGTGAGCCGTGCGCTGAGCACGGATGCGGTCTATGACGCGGCGGACGCCAATCAGGCGCGCGCGCTTTCCCGCTATGAACTCACCGGCGGGCTTTGGTACGCGATGCGCGAAACGCAGAACGGCTCCGCCTGGGTGACTTCTTCATGGACGCGCTCGGCGCTGGGGCCGTGGGATGCGACGACGCTCTCGTGGAATGCGCTCCAGTGGAATCTCACTGGCCTGACGCAATCTTACAGCGGGGGAGCCGCGCGCCAGACGGCTTCTTATTTGGAAGCCACCGCAGGCCAGACGCTGGTGCAGTCGCTGGTGGACGGGATCACGCAGCAGTCCATCACCGCCCGGGCGGGCCGCTCGCTGTTTTTTCAGACGCCGCGTTATGAGCGGCTGCTGGCTTATTCCCCGCTGGGGGAGCCACTCGCCGATCCGGCAGGGGATCGCGCGCAGTGGACGAATCGGAACCTGACTGCGGCCACGGGTGTGGTTGCTTCCATTACCATGCCGGACTCCACTGATGTGAAGGAGTCGTACGTCTATTATAGTGGCAACGACAAGCGCAGCGGTCTGCTCAAACAGAAGACGGCCTCCTACACAGGCACCTCGCCGGTGACGTATTACAGCTACAACGACCGCGGTCAGCTCACGCACCAGTGGGGCGGCGGGGACTATCCTTCGTTCTATGATTACGACACCCGGGGCCGCATGATCACGCTGCAAACGTGGCGCAGCGGCACCTGGACGGGAGCCACCTGGCCGACGGTGGGCAGTCCGGACACCACGAGTTGGACGTATGCCGGAGAAACAAGTTTGCCGGCAGTGAAAAGCTATATGGCGGGCACGGGGGAAGCGACGTTCCGCAACAAGGTGCGCTATGGTTATCATCCCAACGGCAGCCTCTACACCCGCGAGTGGCAGCGGACGGGTGCCGGCAACGCGGGCGCGGACACCGTGGGGGCAGGAGTGACGACGACCTATGTTTATGACGCGGTGAGCCGTCTCCAAACGGTGGACTACCCCGCCGCAAGCACGATGGCCAGCGCCGCGCCGGATGTCGGCTTCACTTATGACACTGCCGGGCGGGTGGCCACGCGGGCGGACGGTGCGGGCACCACCACTTATACCTGGACGGCGTGGGGCCAGGCTTCAAAGGAATCGCTCGTCACGGGCATTGCGGGCGTCACGTCCGTGACGGCGGAAGTGGAGCGCACGTTCGATGGCTCCAACCGTCCCGATCTTCTCAAGGCGAAGTGGGGCACCGGCACCATGATCGCGCCGAATGTGGACTACGGATTCGACGGTAATGGTTATCTGAGCACCATCGCCAGCGCCGGGCGCACGGTCACGATGACCCTGGCGGGTGGTTCCATGCAGTGGGGCGGACTCACTTACGCCACCAGCGGCACCACGCTGCTGACGGGCACGCGCACGCTTGATTCCTCCGGGCGCACCAACTATGTGAGCTACACTCAGTCGGGCACCATGTTCCAGTCGCACACTTACAGTTACGATCGCGACCGCGTCACGAAGATGGTCCGTGAGCAGGGCTACTCTGCCGAGGAAATGGCGTGGGACTACGGTTACGATGCCAAAGGCCAGGTCACGAGCGCCGACAAACGCTTCTCCACTGCCGGCACCCTTTCGAGCACGTATCTCGCCGGGCACCAAACGGACTACACCTACGACGAAGCCGGTAACCGCCTGACAAAAAAAGAGGGCGGGAATGCCACCGCCGGTTCCGGCCAGCGCACCAGCAACTACACGCCCAATGCGCTCAACCAATACACTCAGATCACCAACGAGAAGGTGAACATCGGCGGCGTGGACAAGCAGCAGTTTGAAGTGACCGGACGCCGCAGCGTGGGCGACATCAAAGGCGCGGAGACCATTCAGATCAACGGCACCACTGCCAACTACCAAAGCGACACCACCAGCGGACTCCACTACTGGCGGACGGTGGATCACACCGCCCCCACGACGCCCGCAAACACCGGCACCTACGAAAGCGTCACCGTCACCCGCACCGTCCCCACTCCCGCCGTCGAGTTGGAGAAAGGCCTCCAGTTCCTCCCGCATCCCACGGAGAGCCCGGAATACGACGCCGACGGCAACCTCCGCCTCGACACCCGCTGGACTTACGAATGGGACGCCGAAAACCGGCTCACCAAAATGACCACCCGGCACACGGCGAGCAGCACCGTCCCCGCCATTCGCCTCACTTACGGCTACGACGGCCTCTCCCGCCGCCTCTGGAAGAAAGTGGAATCCACCCCCGACGGCACCACCTGGACGATGGGCAACTACGAGACCTACCTCTACGACGGCTGGAACCTCCTCATGCGCGTGACGATCAACAGCAGCGGCACCGCCACCGCCCGGCAAAGCTACGTCTGGGGCCCCGACCTCTCCAGCAGGCCGACTGGCCACGCCTCATGGCAATCCGCCGGCGGCGTCGGCGGCCTCCTCCTCGTGCTCGACACCACCGGCTCCGCCACCGCCGGGGACAACTTCTTCCCCCTCATGGACCGCATGGGCAACGTCCTCGGCTACCGCCGCGCCAACACCGGCACCCCCACCCAACTTTCCGCCGTCTTCGAATACGACGCCTTCGGACGCGAACTCAAGAGCCTCGGCGAAATCATCCCCGCCGTCGGCGGCAACCCCGCCTACGCCTTCAACCCGGACACATTGCCGTTCCGCTTCTCCACCAAGTTCACCGACACCGAAAGCGGCCTCCTCTACTACGGCTACCGTTACTATGACCCCATCAACGGAAGGTGGATCAACAGGGATCCGATTGGGGAGAGGGGTGGGCGGAACCTTAATGTGGCGGTTGGAAATGGTCTAATTGGTAGATTCGATTATTTGGGGCTAAGCCCCGGATTATGCCCATGTAGAGAAGGTCAGAAAGATGCTACGGATCAAGTAAACCAGCTAATCAATAATACAATAGGCCCGGCCCGCACTTTCGATGAAGTGAAAGCAGCATGGAGCCGCCGCCCCGACGGCCTGATTAATATGGAAGAGACGATAAGAAAGCTAATTGAGAACAAAACAATCGATGCCAATACGTGTAAGTGTAAGCCATTAATAACATATGAAGATACCAACGCGTTCCAAATGGATGGCGCGCCGAGCATCGTACTTTGCGGACAGTGCATTGGGCTGGATAAGATAGGGCACTTCTTTAACGAAGGGATGGAATACTATACAATAGCAACAACCAAAGGAGAGGAATATGCCAAAGCAGTGGGCAATCTTGCTGAAGGGTTGCCTATTACGGCAAGCCCAGATGTTATAAAATGGCTCTCGTCCAATGACAACAAAGTAATGGGCTGGGCCATGGGGGACATTGCTGGCGTGGCGACTGACATGACCCCTGACGGCCAGTTGTTAGATCCGGCCGGGGGATCGTCTCCTGCTGATTTGGCAGCAAATGAAGGGGGGGAGCAGTTCTGGAAGGATGTTGCCGGAGGCAAAGCTCCGCCGGTTAACATTTGCAATTACGTTCGCGGGAGCTGGGATCAGCAGAAAAACCCAAACATTCCTGGGACTAATAGGGGGATATACCCGCCCATGACCCCTAAGAAATGAACAGCAAGGGAGCTGATCTTATGAAACTGTTCACACTATTAATTTTGGTCTCACTGGTGAGCTGCGCTCCTGATTCTCAACCGACGTCCGGTGATGGGTCATCGGCAAGTAACCTTGGTAGTGTAGCTGCATCTGTAAAGTCGAAGCGTGAAGGTTTTCGCGGAATCGTTTCGGAAGCCTTCTCAGATGCAGAATATATGCTGTTTACGTACAGAAATGAAATTGCAGATGGGCAGGAATTGATTGCCTCCGACGGCGAACTCAAGCTGAGTCGATATACGGGACCGGCGATGGATAGTGCAACAGGCAGGCGATACCGGGTTTTAGGAGGACGAAGAGGGGCAGTTATTACGGCAACAGTAAAGGACGATTCATTGACAGAAATTGACATTGAAATCGGCGATTTCAATTTAGAGCTTGCAAATGTTCGATATAAAAATTGTTCGTTACCACTAAAAAAACATACTAAGTAGGGGGAACTAGGGGAAAGGGGTCAGGGGAAAGGGAATTAGGGGTCGGGAAAGGGAATTAGGGGTCGGTGTGCATAAATTGACAAAATGAACCGAAAGGGAATTAGGGGTCGGTGTGCATAAATTGACAAAATGAACCGCATCTCCGCACCCGGTCCTGTTTCCTGGCGTTCGCTTTCTTCACCGGCGACGGGCGGCACTTACTCCACGGTGGACCCGCTGGGGCGGACGGTGGAAAGTTCGCAGCACACTCCGGCGGGCGGCTTCTTCGTTTCCACGGCTGCTTATGATGCGGAGGGGAACCTGACTTCCAGAAAGCTGCCGGGGGTGCCGGACGATTTTTATGTGGGAACCACAGGCCACACCAATAATTGTGCCTGCCAGTTGCCGCTTGGAATCTCCTGGTGTCTGCTCAGGAGAAACCGAGAAAGGGGTCAGAAGATTCATGACCAGCCGCCTGCGACGGGCTGCACTGGGAATATGCCGCCCTCTTGGCGCGAGGGATGAGAGCCGGGAAGTTTTGCGTGAC
>JAYVJI010000142.1:0-1705 GCA_043769435.1 Verrucomicrobiota bacterium | reverse complement strand
GTGAAGGTAGTGATCACGCGATGCCGCAGCACAGGCTCAGCCACCGCCATCACGTCCTCCCGGCGCACCATGTAGCTGCCATTCAGCGCGGCGCGGGCCTTAGCGCCCAGCACGAGATATTGCACAGCTCGCGGTCCAGCACCCCAGCCTACTAGCGGCTTCACCCACTCAGGGGCACCCTCGCGGCCAGGGCGTGTGCGCCGCACCAGGTCCACCACAAACTCATAAATATGATCTGCCACCGGCACACGACGCACCAAGTCCTGAAAGGCTATTACTTTCTCCCCGTCCAGCACATGCTCCAGGCGGGGGAGCGTCATACCCGTGGTCGTTTTAGCGATTTGTAACTCTTCCTCACGGTTAGGGTAGTCCACCCCGATCATAAACATAAACCGATCTAACTGCGCCTCCGGCAGCGGGTAGGTCCCCTCCTGCTCAATGGGGTTCTGCGTGGCCAGCACGAAAAACGGCTGCTCCAGAGTGTAAGTGCGCCCAGAAATCGTCACCCGATGCTCCTGCATAGCCTCCAACATCGCAGCCTGAGTCTTAGCCGGTGCCCGGTTGATCTCATCTGCCAGCACTATGTTTGCAAAAACTGGCCCCTTGGCGAACTGGAACTCCCGCTTCCCACTCTGGCCCTCCTGCAAAATATCCGTTCCCGTGATATCCATCGGCATGAGATCCGGTGTGAACTGAATCCTGCTAAAGCTCAGGCTCATCGTCTCTGCCAACCGGGAGATGAGCAAAGTCTTAGCAAGCCCCGGCACCCCCATCAGCAGGCCGTGGCCACGCGCAAAGAGACAAATACAAAGCTGCTCAATGACATCGTCCTGGCCTACAATAATGCGGCCAAGCTCCTTCTTGAGCTTGTGGTAAGTGGAGCGCAGCTCGTCGATAGCGGCGACATCATCAGACGGCAGGGGTGAGGTAGGGGTGAGTTCTGACATACAGATACAAAATCTCGCCTACTCTACCGCCTAAGCGCAAGATATATCCCGTTTTTCTTTGTAGAGGTCCAGCCGAGAAGCTTGGCCTGCTAAACAGTGACCTCGTTGTAGTAGACTTTGACGTAGTGCATGTTCTTCACCTCGTCAAAACCACGCTCCAGCATAGATTCCGGCTCAGAGTCTGGGCCTGCTTTAACGTGTGTGACAAAGTGACTGTGGCAAGGTGACTGTTAGTTTAATGATAATTCCTGTCGTATCCTCTGCTGCTATTGAGTTCAGCGGTGTTCCCCTCTAATGAACTTCCTTCCGGTTCCCGCTCAGATTCGGCTCAGATTCGGCTTTACTTCCCCTTTTAGCTTGGGGGCGCTCCGTTGGTTTCTAATTGTGCGGGATGGCGGATGCTTGTCGGCCCCCTTCCATTGTCCGTGCTGGGGCTTTCACCGGTCGCGGGGGGCTCATCTTTCGTGATTTTTCGTGCCCTGAGTCGGGTTTTACCCACGGGTTCCCCTCACGGAGCGAGTAGACCGCCCGTTTGGCTGTAGGCTGCGCCGCTGTGTGCGCTTTTGTTGATGCACGTCAGTTCGCCTCAGTGCTTTTCTGCAAGTCCCTCATCGCCTTCATTTCTACCCAGTCACCTCCTCGTATCGTTCTTGGCCCGGTCTTCCGATTCGGGCCAAAATACGGTCGATTGCTTTCAAATACTGCCTTCAGTAGCGCTTTGGTGCCCACGGCCAGCCCCTCTGTGAAGTGCCTCACCC
>JAYVJI010000141.1:0-7941 GCA_043769435.1 Verrucomicrobiota bacterium | reverse complement strand
ACCGGGATGAGCAGCGGTCAAGATGACCGCTGGCCAACACAGGCGAGACGCACTGTGTTCCTCTCGCCTTTTAAGAACATCACGGCGCGGTCACACCCTACTCCAGTTCCTTTCGCAGGCGCGCGATTTCCTTCTTCACCAGCCGCGCGGCCCGGTGCCGCGCCAGATACACGGCAGGCCGGCTGATGCTGAGGGCGGCAGCGATCTTTTCCGTGCTCCAGCCGTCCACCACACTCATCTGGAAAATCTGCACCGTGCGCGCGGGCAATTGCTGCTGCACGCAGCGCAGCGCCCGCGTCATGAGATGCCCGCGCCATTCGCTCTCCCACGTTTCCTCCATGGTCCCGTTGGTTCCCGCGGCGATCTCCTCCCGTGCGGCGATGCCCTCCGCCTGCGCTTCCGGCAGTTCCACGCGGCGCTTGGCCTCGCGCGTCTTCTTTTCCAGAAAGTCGGCGATGTGATTGCGCGTCACCACGGCCAGCCAGCCTTTGAATGAGCCTTTGCTGCGGTCGTATGCAAAGCGCGGCATCTGCTCCGCCACGGCGGCTGTTGTGTCCTGCACGATGTCCTCCGCCTCCTGCCGTGTGAGCCCGGTGCGCAGGCACACCTGGTAGATGAGCCGCCCGTAGTTGTCCACGAAATACTGCCAGCCTGCGGCATCCGAGGCGTTCTTCAGACGCGACATGAGGCTGCTCCTAGTGGGAAGGAAACTGTCGTCAGCGGCGGCGGTGGGCGCGGGAATCATGAGACTACTTTCCACCGCGATGGTGGAATCTTGCAATTTTTTACTCCTTGGATTCTTCATGGTACAGCTTTGTCAGTGCTGGATGCAGCGCCGTGAGTTCCCGCTCCAGGGCCTGGAGGTCCCACACGTAAACCTCCCACCGCGTGCCGACGGCGGCAAAGTAGCGCCCGCTGGGACTCAGGGTGCAGCGTTCGAACATTTCGTTGAGCGGCGACTCTAGGGTATACCGCGTGCGCCAACTGCCGGGCTGGCCGGTGCCGGGCTCGATGATGACGCATCGGGTGGGACTGAATTTCGCAGCCATGAGGCGTGAGTCTCTGCTGAAGCTGACGTCGGCAATATAGCCCGACGACGTTGCTGGCAGCAGGTGCGCGACGGTCCACGTCCCGGCTGTTAGGATGCGGATCGATTCTCCTCCGCCGCAGGCGAGCCATTGGCCGTCCGGGCTGAAGGCGGGGAATGCACCGAGGGCGCAGCGCTCGGAATGCACCAGCTCGACATGGTCTGCGTGGAGATCGAATATGCGCACATCCGTGCTGTGCTGGGCACCGACGGCGAGCCACCGGCCATCGGGGCTCACACTCACAGGATTGGCAGTTTCCCCCGTCGGATAGCGGCGCGGCGCGGCGCCTTCCGCCCGGACGATGATGAAACGGCTGCCACCCCAGGCCCGGACTTTCCCGTCTGCCGAGGCGCTGGTGTAGTTGCAGATGCGTGGTGTTTCCAGGCCGAGGGACTGGGGCGGGGACAGCGTCTGCGGCAACCCGCCGTTCCAGTCCATGGTGTGCAGCCCGGCAGAGGTGAGGAACTCCGCGCGACGGCCATCGGCGGAAAAGTGGACCCCGCCTGCCTCCTGCGAGGAAAGCGTGGCGCAGGGCACGGCATCGCGTGTAGTGAGGTTCCACGCAGAGAAATCCGCTCCCTGGCCGATGATGATCTGGCGTTCATCCGGGGTGAATGAAAGGTAAACGGAATGGGTCGCCACCCGGGGTTGACCGAGGATGCGCAGGACCGGCGAGGGCCGCCATTCCGCAGTTGTAGAACCCGCTAGAATTCTGCTGGCAGGACTGTAGTCCCAGTATGGCCCGACCGCTGGAAGGCCCAGCATTTCCTCCCGCGCGAGATCGATGAGCCCGGACGTGGACCAGTTTGCGAATGCCAGAATGTCGCGGGAGTCGAGAAAGGTGAGCGCCGTCCCTTGGTGCCGCGCGCGCTGCGGCACCGTGCTTACGGTGTGGCCTGTGGCTGCATCTAGGCTGGCGATTTGCTCGCGCGTGCGCACGGCGATGCGCGTGCCGTCCGGTGACCACGCGGCGGCTTGCTCCACCGGCCCTGACACTTTCCAGAGCACGCGGCCCGTGGCGGCTTCTGCGAGGCAGGCGGCTCCGGCGGGGGCGGGCGGGTGGTCCGGAAGCTCCAGCGCCGTGTCTATGAGCAGCACTAGCTGCCCGTCCGGCGAGGGCCAGAGCGTCTGGGCCTGCTGCCGCTGGTCCACAACCGACCAGCCCTCCAGCGGAGGGGTGCCGCTCCAGCCGTAGCCGCGCAGCTTGTCAAACCCGCTCCGGGCCAGGGCCTCCAGCGGAGTGGCGGGCGCGGCCAGTGGCAGTGTGCGCGACTCCAGCCCGCCATTGGCCGCCCGGCGGATCACCCTTTGCCCGTCCTCACCGCAGAAAACGGGAGGAGCCGCCAGCGTGGAACCCTGACTGAATGAGGCCAGCACCTGCCCCGTCGCGATGTCCAGCACCAGCCCCGCACCATACCAGCCCGAGGCGAGGAGGCGCCCGCCACCGCGGGAAAACCTGAGGCCCACGAGCTGCTGGAGGCGGTCATCGACGGTGAAAGCGCGCGTCTTCTCCGGCGCTCCTGCGACGTGCAGAGTGATGCCGCGCTGGCCGCCCGCCCCGTCCGAGGCAGGCGTCATCTCAGCCATGAGGCCGCTCCCAGCCTCGACAGCCGAGATGCGCTGCGTGAAATGGAACGACAGGTCCGGCCTCATGACGAAATCCGACCGGCCCAGCAGAAAGGTGGCATCGTCCCGCAGCTCAGCGGTCACGCCCAGCGCGGCGGCTTCGCCAGCCGCCTTCAGGCCGCGCGTCACCGCACCGGTGCTGAGATCGTGGCGCGCAGCCCGCACCTGATCCAGCATCGCGGAGTGCCTCCCTTCACGCTCCGCGCTTTCCGCCCCCTCCGCGCGCAGGCGCAGCGCACGCTCCGTCCCGGCCTGGCTACGCCACATCGCGGACCCGCCCAGCGCCGCGAGGGCGACCGCCGCAACGCAGCCGACGGCCCATTTCAGCACATGCAGCCGACGCTCCATGCCGCGCATTTTCCTGACAGACCGCCCGCTGGCGATGAGCGCCACATCCGCCAGCAGCTCCCGCGCCGAGTGGTAGCGCCGCGCCGTGTCGCCCTCGCACGCGCGCAGGACGATCTCATTCAACTCCAGCCGCTGCTCGAAATCATACGCCGACTGCCAGTCCGGCGGCAGGCGCGGAAAGTTAGAGCGGTCCATGCCCGTGAGCGCTTCGTAGAGCACCTTGCCCAGCGCGAAAATGTCTGCGCGCTCAGTGCCCGGGCCTTCCAGCGGCACAAAGCCCTCCGTGCCCACATAGCTGCGCGAACTCCCGGCCTCAGCGACCAGCCCGATGTCGCCCAGCTTGGCCACGCCGCCCACGTAGAGCACGTTCGACGGCTTCACATCGCGGTGGATGAGGCCCTGCTCGTGCAAAAAGGCCAGCGCACCCGCGAGCGATTCCGCGATGCGCAGACACTCCGTGACATCGAGGGGCTTTCCCCCGCCGATGCGCGCCGCGAGCGTCGCGGGGCGGTAGAAATCGGTCGGATCATGCGGATCGGTCGGATCGGCTGGATCGGTCGCGTCAGCCAGTTCCATCACATAATAGAACCAGCCCTCCAGATCGCTGCGGCCCACGTGCAGGATGTCGATGAGCCCATCATGAGCCCGGCTCACGGGCTCACAGCAGCGGATGCCCTCGAACTCGCGGAGGTAGGGCCTGTCGCTGTCGAACGCCGCGCGCTGCACGATCTTCACCGCACGCAGCGTGCCCATGACGTTCCGCGCCAGCCATACCTCCCCATAGCTCCCGCGTCCGATGACGCGCAGCAGCGAGTGGTCAGGAATCTGTGGCGGAGCACCAGTGCAGTGGGCAGACATTAGGGTGTGTTTTAACCTATAGAGGAAGCTGACTTTTGCGACGAAAGCAACGGGTATCGCCCTAGACGACAGGCACGCCAGTCCACTCTGGACCTCGCTCCCCGGACGCTGACTCCTTGAGACCTTTATTAATTAATCATAAGAATCGTGGGAGAGAGCGAAACGGTAATCACTACCGGGTTTTCGCTTATGGGGAAATCCTAACGACTCTGTAAAAGCGCCTGGCGGTATCTGCGGCTGAAGTGTCAGTGAACTGCATAGTGCCGCTGAGTAACGCTGTCTGGGTGGCGCCACTTAAGGTTCCCAGCCATCCGTCCAGGCTGTCCGCGTATTCGACCCGATAGGAATAGCCGGCCTCCTTGTCCCATGAGAGCACCGGTGCGGTGCCCGGTGATTTTGTTAGGGAATTGACTGCCATTTTCGGCAGCGCGTCTGTGCGGACCAGAAAGCTGTCAAAAAGCAGGTAATTGTCTCCTGCCTGAAAGCCGCCGGATACTGCTGACTTCACGATCATCTGAACAGCAACTTTTCCTAGGCTTCTCTCTCGGGGACCAGAATAGAAGACCTCATCTGAAAAGATCGGAAGTTCATCAAGCCAGACGGACCACCGGTTAGTTCTGAAATTGATGCGGATGTCCAACTGGTAAAGGTAATTGTGCCGGAAGGACGTGTTGGTGTTAACGAGGGTCAGGGAGCTGGATTGGGCGTTGAATTCTGTGCGGTAAATATTTTGCAGCGGAGCAAATGATGCGTAGAGAAAGGTCAAAGGAGTGGTCCCAACCGCGATGACTCCTGTTGTAGACAGTATCCATGAGGAATTGCCGTTGGTGTTGCCCTCGGTGACGCGCACCGTTTTTCCGGAAACCACTTCATTGTTCTGGCTGGTGTCAAAGTCGGCAGCCCGCACCCACTGGCCTTGGGCGACGGTGTAGATGCCGTTCTGAGCGGCAGAGATCTGGCTTTTCACCAGCACCCGGTTGCCCTGCTGCATCACGACCCCGTCCAGTGTTGGTAGACCAAACAGAGAGGTGCTGGAAGTGGTCGCGGCGCGGACAGTCAGGTCCGCACTTGCTAGGGTGGAGTTATCAAACTGAAGTGAAGAAATCAGCTGGCCGGCATTGTTATAGACGGCAAATTCAAAATTATCACGGCGGTTTGACAGCGAGGAATCTCCGATTCCGATCAGTGATCTGATGCTGGTAATTTCGGTATTCGCGGCCACGGGATCCATGTTGTAGTCCCGCCTCAGGATAACTGTGCGGGAAACGGAAGTAGGAATGGTAGCGAGTTCGTTGCCGCCCAGAATGGCGGCATTCCCGAGGCCGGTTGTCAGGTGCTGGGACTCCGGATCAATGCCGTAGAGCTTGTAGCCGGAATGAGTGCAGATCCATCCCTCGCGGTTGGCGAGGGCCTCATCACCGGTGCCCATCGATTCAAAATCGGTATAGTAAAGTTCGCCAGCACGTGCTTCAAAACGCGCGTTGAAGAGCAAGAATAGGAGTGACAGGGCGAGCCTCATGGAGATGCCCTAGGATAATCTTTGCAGACAGGTGTGTCCAGATACTTTTTCACACTGGGAAGCGATTTATGATTATTAATCCGTGCGCTCCCGGCAGGCTACTAGTGGTCAGGACCTGCGGTGGAGGCCAGATCCCGGGCTGGAATAATGTAGGCCACTGCCTTTTGATAGGCCTCTCCTGCTTTGTCGGGGCGTTGCTGAGCGCTGTAGATGTCACCCATCAGGCGCCATGATTTACTGTCCCGGCTGGCTGCTGCGAGCTGCAGGTGAGCGGACTGGAAGATTTCAGCCCGGTTGGCATCGCCGTATTCCAAGGAGGTTTTGGCGAGGAGTTGAAAGGTCCCGTTTTCCCGCAGGCGCGTGTTGCCCAGAAGTCCCTGAAAGATCGTTTCCGCAGCTTCCACCCGCTGGGTTTGTTCATAGAGGAAGGCTAGGCGCAGGAGTTGGACTGGCTGCTCCCGGAAACAGGCAGGGGCTTTGTCTCCGAGAAAAGCCAGCGCCACCCCAGGATCCGGCGTGATGGTGGCCTCTGAGATCAGCAATTCCATGGCAGCGGGATCATTCCTGAGTGTCTCGTGAGCGAGGAGTTCGATGGCGCGGGCGTGCCTGTCTCCTGCGGCGCAGGACTCTGCCAGCACGAAGCGAAGCCGGGGGCTGGCAGGGAAGCGCTTCAATCCCTGCTCGAGCACGGCAATCTGCTGCGCGGTGTCACCGAGTATGCGGCAGGAGTCGGAGATTTCCAGAAAATCATCCGGCAGGGTATTGTGATGTGGGGCATTGAGAATACGGTAGCGGGCGGTGATGGCTTCAGAGAAATGCCCCGTGGATTCACAAAGGCTGGCGTAGCAGTTTTGCAGCAACTCATCCTCCGGCAGATGCACGGAAGCGGCCGCGTAGGCTTTCCTAGCTTCATCATAGCGGCCCATCCTGACAAAGCAAAATCCCAGATGCTTGTGGCTGGAATATGCCGATGGCTGGTTCTTGAGGATCTCCGCGTGAGCGCCGGCGGCCCCGGCATAGTCGCCGGTTTCCATGAGCACTTCCGCGTATTTTTCCAGAAGCGTCCACCGCTCCCACTCACCGCGCTCGTGCCCCAGCATACTGCGGTAGTGATTAACAGCCTCGCGGGTCTCGCCCTGAGCGGCAAGCAAATCCGCCAGCAAGGCCTCCCGGTCTGTGCTTTGGCCGGCGGCGATCCGCTCGCGCAGCACCAGGGCAAAGGCATCATCCCGCAGCAGGTCATCCCGCATTTTTTCGCATATCTCCCAGGCAACATCGTCGCCCAGCAGGCTCATGCGCAAAAATACTTCGAAGGCCAAGGGGCCGCCTTTTTCCTCGGCCCAGACAAGGCGCGCATACTTGTCAGCGTAGGCGAGATACTCCTGCTGGGCGTCTGCTGTGGCGAACGCTTTTCTGTCTCTGACGAGCGTCACGGCGTCACCGAGGGGCACCGTGTGAAAGGGAATGCTGCTCAGATGGTGCTGCATCAGCGTGCCTGCATCTGCTGAGGAGGAAGTGTGCTGAGCTAGGTCCAGAGCCCGGTGCAGCAAGGCGGGACGCGCCTCCCCGACCGCCGCCATATACGCATCTTTGGCGGCGGCGAACGCTACATCTGGTTGCCCCGAGGCCATCGCTAATTGGATCCGGCGATCTAGCAAATCCGCTGGTGCTCCCTCCGCCGGGGCCACGGCCACGGCCATGAATTCCATGATGGCAGAGGCGCCCCGGGCATTTCCGCTCCAAAGCCATGCCTCTACCGCGCGCCCGGCCAACGGCCACGAGGGCTGTAGTCGGCACAACCTGGAAAGGATGGCGGCACCGGTCTCGATGTTTTTCTCTCCGCCGCGACCGATGGCTCCTTTGGCCATGCCTTCAAGCAGCGCCTGTCGCAGATCATCTGGGACCGCGTCATGCTTCAGCAGTTCCTCCATCAGTTCCAATGGTTGCTCTGAAGCCGCGCACATATTCACGGTGTCCATCAAGATGGCCGGATCTGTCAGCACTGAACTGTCGTCGTTATCCAGCCATAACTTAAGCTTTTCCAGATCAGTGGCGGCCGCAGCATCGACGACCCCTTTATCCTTTCTGGCCTCCTCGGCCATTTCTTTGACGCTCGATGAATCTCCGTCCGCGCCGTGGCGCCTGAGCAGTTCATCCTTCCCGGGGATGCAAAGCGCCGCGCCGACTAGGCATAGAACCACCGCAGGCAGGAGCCAGCGGTTTGAAATTACCTTTTTATGTGATGAGGAACGAGCCATATTTGAACGTTTCGCACGATAGCGAAGAAAAGCTATTGTGCGAGTGAAATTATGGAAAATTCAGAATCAAGTGGAAATTCATGATCCAATTCACCCTGGCTGCCAATTTTTACCCGCTGATCCGGCACTCCCTTTATGGATAGCTGGAACTCCTTTCCCGCAGGAAATCCGCCCATGGCTACACGAACCGGGCGAAAATCGTGGACCCTGCCGGCGGTTTTTTCGCGTGTCAGGGAAGTGAACT
>JAYVJI010000140.1:0-1753 GCA_043769435.1 Verrucomicrobiota bacterium | reverse complement strand
GCGGCATGGGCTGCATGGAGCGGATGGCGGAGCCATGTCAGGATGGCCTGCGCCCGGTCCTGGTCGGGGGAGTCCGGGGCTGTGTCAGGCTCTGCACCGGCTGCGGTTTCCGGTTCTGCGGAGACGGGCGCGGCTGTGGCAATGGCTGCCGCTGCGGGGCGGGCAGGCACTCCGGGGAGGGCACGCGGGGCCGCTTTTTGTTCGATAAAATCCAGTGCCGCGCGGCGGGAGAGTTCCTCTGCCACTTTGGTGCTGACGCAGATTTTATTCACCGGGTTGAAGTAGGTGCCGATGAACTTGGCCACGATGACCGCCAGGGGAATGCCGATGATGGTGAAACAGAGCACCGCCACTTCCAGGGCCAGCGCGACGGCGCACAGTAGTCCGAAGGGGAAGTAGATGATAGTCACCAGCCAGGAGTAGGCCAGCCAGGCCCGGTTCTGCTCCACTCCCAGGGTGGACTTGCGGATCATGCACTGACCGAAGGGGGCCAGCAGGAATTTACTGAACTGGATGAGGCCCAGCCCGATGGGCGCAGCGACGACGGTGCCCGTCAGCAAGGCCCCAAAGAGGAAGGTGCCGCCGGCCATGACGAAGCCGAAACAGGGGAAGTGCCAGAGGACGTTGCCGAGGGTGCGCATGGCGGAGAGAGGGGACGGTTAGACGCCGCGCGCGGCTTTGCGGTAGAGGCCGGTGAGGAACATCAGGAAGCTGGCGGCCCAGAAGAAGTTCACCAGAAAGTGCATCCATGTGCGGAAACTGCCCGGTTCGTATGCACCGATGGCAAAAACGGGCCATTCCTGGATTTCACCGAGGCGAATGATGACCAGGCAGAGCAGGGCCAGCACCTGAAGAATAACGGCAATGAGCAGGGCGGTTTTGAAGGTCATGGCGGTATGTCAGGCGATGGGGTGAGGCTGGCGCTGGCGGCCATTGGAATTTACAACCAAGCCGAGACCGAAGATGACAAGGCCCTGCACACTGCCCATGAGAAGAGTGAGGCAGCCGGGGAAATAGTGCTCGGCATACGGGTCCGGGTCGCGGTGTCTCCGGTTGCCGTATTCGTCCCGCTCGCCCCGGCGCTCGTTCTCCAACCTTACATACATGACGAGGCCGGCGATGAGGCAGATGGCAAACACCGCACAGCCTATGAAGATGAGGAAACGGCCCGGAGGCAGAGGACGATGATGGCTGCGGGGGCGTGTGGGAGCCGGGGCGGCGGGTTCGCTGTCAAAGAGTGGATTGTCGTTCATATTGTTGATGTTGGGATTAGCGCGTTTCGAGTGAGCTGCAGCGCCAGCCCTGCTCGGTTTTCTGGAATCTGACGTTGACGTTGGTGTTGAATACCTGGCCTGCCTGGACATGCCGGTGTGTGTGCGCAAACATCAGCAATTGATTGTGAATGTTATCAGTCCGCGGCGGCTCCACGGTGAAGCCGATGGAGCCGCCGAGGAGTTGGTCCGGTCCTCCTGTCCATGTCAGAGCTGTAGTCGCGCTAAATGCTAAAACGCCTTCCATGGTGTAATAGGCCACCCCGGAACTGCTGGAAGGGATGCCATTCGTCTATAGAAATGAAATAAGTTGGAACGCGCCGCCGGATTCGCTGGACATGTTTCCGGCGATAACCTGCCGTGCAAAGGCCTCGGACGGGGCTGCGCCATAGTTATAGCTATCTCCTCCCGATCTTTCTGCGACGGGTTGGCGGGTCATGACGGGTGGATTTTGCCCGGGGTTTATTGGCTCATGGAACCGG
>JAYVJI010000139.1:0-17912 GCA_043769435.1 Verrucomicrobiota bacterium | reverse complement strand
GCAGGATTTTTTCTGCCTTCCGAGGCACGGTGAGCCGGAGCCCAGCGGAGATAGCCCGCCACTTTTCTACCAGTAAATGCGGGCAACGAGCATAACCGCAGTGATCTATGACCGAGGCGGGACGAAGAAAGGCGGAAAAAAGCCCAGCAGAAATAGTTAGAAGAATTGGATGTTTATTATTGGCCGCATCCCTTATAACCAATGCCTACCTACCTACCTACCTTACTTTACTTTACTTTGGCGTCGGCGGGAGAAATTCGGCCCACTGGATATCGATCAGGCTGCCCGCCGGGCCATCCAATTTTATAAACACGGACGTGGGCTTCCCGCTGGGGCTGGGTGTGAATGGCAGGCTGATTTCCCCGGGCTTTCCATTGGCGCTGCCGGGCTGGGCTTCTACCTGAGCCAGCTTCTGACCATCGGGAGTCCCGGCATGGACAGTGATAGTCAGCGGCCCCGGGCCCTGCGGCCATGCACTGAGCTTCAAGCCGCGGGTCTCTGTGCACTGGATGTGCTCAAAGCAAATCCATCCTCCGGCAGGGATGCGCGCAGCCAGGCCTCCTTGCTCAAGGTTGTCCTGAACGAAACCGGAGCTGGCGCGGTCAAAGTAGGCTGCCCGCTGCCGGCGCGCTCTCTGGATGACGCCGGCCTCACCGCTCTGCGGTGGCAGATTCCCGGCACCACCGTCGGGGGCAGAGGCCGTCAGTGCGATCACTGCATTCCCTGCCGCCCCCCAGCCGGAGGGGATCGCCTGAGGCATGAATCGCCCGGCTGAACCCGGAGGAAAGGTCGTGAGCTTGCGTTGGGCCAGAGAGAGGACCCAGTCCGCCATCTGCGTTGCCTCAGTGATGGAGTGCTGTGGGTGAGGTGGCATGGGCAGTTCACCCCATGTCCCAGCCCCGCCGGAAATGATTTTGCCGGCTAGGCGATCCCGCGCACCTGCATCGCCGGCATACTTCGCCGCGATGACGGCGTACGGCGGGCCGGCAGATTTTTCTGTCGTGCTGTGGCAGGCAAAGCAGGTGGTCGCCTTCATCAGGGCAAACCCCGGATGGGTGTCGCCTACAGCGGCCCGCTCCCGCTGCTCGCCCTGCACCAGCACCCGCTCCGCTGGCAGGACTCCATCCTCGGCGTCCATCGCCTCCACTTTCCATTCCACCGGTTTGCCATACTCGAAAAAGCCTCCATCAACGGGCGTGGTGAACCGCACGGACGGTGCTTCATTGCCTGCCATGATAGTCAGGGCCGCAGTGGCCGTGAGGCCGGCGGCATCCGATACCTTGAGCGTCACCGGGTGGACCCCCGGTGCATTGAAAACATGCGCCGTCTCCGGACCGCTGGCCGTGTGGCCGCCGCCAAAGTCCCACGTGTATGTCAGCACATCTGTCTTGTCAGGATCGCTGGAGCCCGCAGCACTGAAGCCTACCTCCAAGGGAAGCTTTCCCGCTGATTTGGACGCAGCAGCCCTAACAACCGGCGGGCGGTTTCCACGGCGGTAAATGACCCGCGTCACCTGGCTGCCGGTATTTCTTGACCACTGATCACCGCACTCTGCTAGGTAGAGCGCCCCATCCGGGCCCAGCTTCAAATCAGCCGGGCGGCGAAAGCGCAGATGCGCCAGAAATGACTCAGCAGACTTGATCATTCCAGACTCGTCGACCTGGGCGGCAGCCACCCAATTGCGCATCCACTCAGCGAAAATCAATTTCCCCTCCATGCTGTCGGGCAGCCTGAGATCACCAGCGGTTCCGGGCTTCCGGTAGAAAAGGCCACCCGTGATGCTGCGACCGCCGCTGCCTGCGAATGGCCATTCCTGCGAAGCGGCACTGCTATAGTAAAAGGCCGCAGGTTGCGCCGGTGGCAATGCCTTGAGCCCCGCATTCCGCGGACTGTCATTCAAGATGTGCAGCGGATCAAAAAATGCCCCTGCCGGCGCCCGGGTGGCCGGGTCAAAGGACCGCCAAGGAGTGTTAGGCCCGCTGCAGAAAGGCCAGCCGAAAAAGCCCGGAGTCCTAGTGATGTTGATCTCATCAAACCCCTCCGGGCCGAGGTCTAGCGCGGTGTTTACATTCCCGCCCACATCTCCCCATGTGATCCAGCCCGCGACCGGATCGCAACTTACCCGGAAGGGATTGCGCACACCCATGGCGTAAATCTCAGGCCGTCCCGTGGCGGAATCGGTGAAGAGATTTCCGGACGGAATGGCATAGGAACCATCAGGCCTGGGTGTGATGCGCAGCACCTTCCCGCGGAGTTCCATGGAATTCCCTGCCGTGCCGCGCGCGTCCCGCAGAGGATCAGCCGGATGCACTGCCGGCAGGTCCTGCGGCGGCATGTTATCCCCCACTCCTATCAACAGATTACCCTTTCCGTCCCATGCGAGTCCGCAGCCGCAGTGGCTCTGCACCGCGTTGCTGCTGAGGGGAATCTCTAGCAGGCGGACCTCGCTGGCAGGATCAACCTGGCCTTCCTTCAAAGTCACCCGGGTGATCAGCAGGGCGGCTGGAGGATTCAAGGGAATGCGGGCCAAAAAAATGTGTCCGCTGCGGTCAAAATCCGGTGCTAGGGCGAGCCCCAGCGCACCAGCATCGCCTGTGACGAGAGCCGGGAATGCAACCAGCGTGACTACCGCCTGCGTGACTGGATCCCACACCTTCAGGGCGCCCGCGCGTTCGATAAAAAAGACACGTCCGTCTGGTGCCACATCCAGCTGAAGCGGATCGCTGCAGCGCTCCACCAACACTTGTTTCTCAAACCGGAACGGGTCCGCCGGTTCTTCTCCATGAAGGAGAGGCACACCGAGAAGCACAGTAAAACAGCGTAAAAAAAACATTACATTCTCTATAACTGAAAAGCGCAGCCCAGTGCAATACCTATTCGTGGCACGCACCCACTCACCGGGGGCCACCAAACTGCTTCCAGTAGAGTTCCTTGTAGGGATTCACCGCCGGACCTACCGCGTTCTCATTGACCATGAGCGGCTGGACACTTGCCCACCATTCCTCATAAGCTCCGCGGAGGCGGGCGGCGGCTTCGGGATGCGCTGCCAGCACGTTTGTCTGCTCGCCGGGGTCGGCCTTCAGGTCGAAGAGTTCCTTGTTATTCACCAGGGTAAAGCGGGCGTCCCTAATGGAGCATAGCGCATGCTTGGCTGCGGCTGCCTGGCCCTTTTCCCATCTGCCCACATGGGTGACAAAGAACCGGTCCGCCCATGCTGCGGCAGGATCCTTCAGCAGCGGCAGGAGGCTGCGCCCTTCCACCTGACTGGCCAGTTCGCCCTCCAGACTTTGCCCCGTGATACCGGCGATGGTGGGGAATACATCGACATGCGCCGTCAGCGCCGCGCATTCCCTTTCACCGGTGAATCCTGCGGGCCACCTCCAGAATGAAGGGACTCTCGTGCCGCCCTGCCATGGGGAGCCTTTTGACCCGCGCATCCCAGCATTGAAGACCTTCACGCCGGCAGTGCCCCCGTTGTCGGTCATGAAGATCACCAAGGTATTCTCTACCAGCTTATTCTGCTCCAGCTTTCGCAGGAGCTTTCCAAAATTGTCATCAATGTTCGTGATCATGCCGAAAAATTCAGCCGTCCCATCAGGCACCAATCCCCGGTAGCGGCTGGAGTATTCCTGCGGGCAAGCCAGCGGCGCGTGTGGCGCATTGGGGGTGATGCAGGCAAAAAACGGCGCGCCATTTCCAGCCTGCTGTTCAATCCACTTCATGGCCTGAGCGAAAAAAACATCCGTGCAGTAACCGGTGGTTTTTTCGAACTTTCCATTATGCATAATGGCCGGGTCGAAATACTTGTTGTGGGGCGCATCGCCACAGCTCCCCGGAAAAGTCTGGCCTATTCCCCCGGCCCCGTGAATGAAGACCTCATCGTAGCCCCGCTTCCCGGGCTGATATTCCGCCTCATCTCCCAAGTGCCATTTTCCGAAAATCCCCGTCCTGTATCCCGCCTTCTTGAGGATCTGCACCATGGTGGTCGCATTCAAGGTCAGCCGCTCCCGCTCATTTATAGTGTGGGTGACTCCGTTTTTGAATTCATGACGCCCGGTCATCAGCGCAGCCCGCGTGGGAGCACAGGTCGGGCTCACATGGAAGTCCGTGAATCTCACGCATTGCTTTGCAAAGGCATCAATGTTAGGGGTTTGAACCACTGGATTCCCCGTGCAGCCGAGGTCGCCATACCCCTGGTCATCCGTCATGACGAGGATGATGCTAGGCAAAGCCGGAGCGGCCATTCCTGTTAATGGGAGACAGATTGCGAGATAAAATAACCAGTGCATGCAGGCAGTCCTGCTGGGTCCGCGCGGGTATGCAAATGGGCTTCACGCCGGATCGCCGGATGATCCGGATGATAGCGGTGCCCTTGCCGGCTGGCAGATGGCCAGTCAGGATGAGACATGAGGTTGCTGCTGTTTTTTATTGGATTGGCTTTTGTCATCTGCCTTCCTTTCCTGTTCTGGGGGGAAGCGTTTGAGCGCTGGTTTGCAGGCGAAGGACTGCGCGCGTGGATGACCAGCCAGGGCGCGGGACTAGTGTGGCTGCTGGCGATCCTGCTGCTGGTGGGTGACTTGTTCCTGCCGGTGCCAGCCACGGCGGTCATGAGCGGGCTGGGCTATTTCTACGGCACTCTGACCGGCGGAGTGATAGGGGCGTCCGGCTCGTTTTTATCCGGAGCGCTTGCCTATGGGCTTTGCCGTAAATTCGGGGAGCGCGTAGCGGCCAGGCTCATGGGGCCTAGTGACCTCGAGCGCGGGCAGAGGCTCTTCGCCACGCAGGCTGGTGGCTGGCTGGTGGCACTGTCGCGCTGGATGCCGCTTTTGCCGGAAGTGGTGGCCTGCATGGCCGGCCTCACCAGGATGCCCGGGCGGAAATTCTTTAGCGCGCTGGCCTGTGGCTGCCTTCCCATGGGCTTCGTCTTCGCATGGATCGGCTCCCAGGGGGAAGCACGCCCCGGCCTCGCGATCGGCTTGAGCATCGTGGTGCCGGCTCTGCTTTACGCCGCAGCCCTCCTGCTGAAGCGCCGGATGGAGCGACCTCAACCCGCCATGACTGAGCGGGATTCATAGTGACGGAAAGCCAAGTGGCTGCAGGCTCTGAGTTATCCAAGAGGCAGGATCTGCCTGAACCCCATCGCTGCTTTGATGATGCCGAAGACGGGTTCCACGGTTTGTTATCTTTTTTTGTATAGCTCTTTTCCGGCTTTGGTGGCGGTGCGGTGGATCATGCGCTCTTTGGCGGTGGCGTCAGTTCCGGGCGGTGGCGGGTCGTCCTTGTTTTCCCTAACCACGGAAAGCGCGCTTTCACGGCAGCCTGAGATCGATCGATTTTCAGACTTTCGAGCATGCTGCTTTCCGAACTCATAGTTCCCCCAGCATAGCGCGGTCCCTCCGGTCGCAAGCCGATTTCGCTGCTGGACTATCACCTGTTCATGGTTCTCTGTTGTCTAATTTGTTCTTTCAGCAGCAGCAACCGTCATTGTTCTGCGCTTTCTGGCCTGAAGAAGCGCCGCCCCAGTGAGCGCGGCCAATGCAGCTCCCGTGGGCTCCGGCACAGGCCGGAGAAGGACCTGATAGCTCTGGCGGTCACGGTAGTTGTAACCTACCCCCAATATCCAACCATCATCATTGATGTCTACGGCACTGTTAATGCTCCATTCCAAAGATGCTAAATTGCCTTCAATCAAGTTACCTAAAGGAGCATAGCCGTCCCCTTTCGCGCCAATCCAAGCTGACCCTCCAGGGATACCCATAAATGGAGCACCCGCAAACACTCCTAGGATCATTCCTGCATTATTCGTGTCCACCACCTGCTGGCTGGCTTGCGGTGTTACAAACTCAAACTCCAGTGTTTGGCTATTAAACCAATAGGCTCTGCCGTTGGCCGTTCCGGAGATGATTCCGTTGTTGCTTATGGCGGAGGCTTCACCGAATAGTTGGTTGCCGCTGTTGTCAGTAAAGGTCTGCATACCACCGCTGTCGGTGTAGTAAA
This sequence comes from Verrucomicrobiota bacterium, assembly GCA_043769435.1. Lineage (GTDB taxonomy): Bacteria > Verrucomicrobiota > Verrucomicrobiia > Verrucomicrobiales > V1-33 > JAYVJI01. The sequence goes on along the minus strand of JAYVJI010000139.1, from coordinate 11,915 downwards.
ATGGTCGCTGGTTTCCATCTGCATCCAGAGAACGGCCTACGACAGTCCCTGCTTCATTAATCCTGGCGGCACGGGCATAGCCGGAGGCGTGTCCCAGGTTTCCCAGGTCTTGCCAACCCGTGCCATTGGAATAACGCCATGAGGAGGTTTCGTCCACCGAAGCATTCAAGCCCGCCGCGATCACTTGTCCGCTGTTATTTATAGAAGTTACGATCGCGTTTTGCCCACCGGGCTTTCCAATGCTGGTCCAGCCTGCCCCCGCACTGTAAACGTGCGGCACGTGGCTGGTGCTGTTCGTTTCCCAGGTGTTATCATAAGCCGATGCCACGAACAATCCACTTTCGCTATAGGGTCGGACTTCACCGGTGTTTCCCTGCCCTACTGCTCCCGGTATTGGGGGCACAAGCCGGGGAGCGCTGCCATCCGCTGGCGTGACAGCATAGCGCCGGTCAGGACCGTAGGTCCCTGTGACTACACCGTTGCCGTTGGTAAATCCCAGGGCCTGTCCCTCCGCCAGCGGGTAGAAATCGTGAAGCCGGGTCACGGTATATTGCGTTAATGCTGCCCCAGCAGGCAGGACACCCAGACAATACGCGGCGACCAGAGTCGGGAATGAAGCGATATTCTTCATTGGAGGTTCAGGGAGCTGAGTGACCAATGCACCGAATTCTGCGTATCATAGTTTTCGGCTTTGAATCGGTCTTCGACAAATGTGACTCGCCTAACGATGACATTTGGAGTGGCTGGCTGGCCGTCGTCATCGACAGACAACGCGATGATGTTTACCCCCTCTGGACGGGTGGCAAATGGAGACAAATCTGCGACCAGCCGGACTGGCTGCGCATTCACATTATCCCACCGGTATAGACTAAATTTCTGTCGAGTTGTTTCATTCTTCAACGGACCGCCATTTGCTGCACCGCCAATGATGAGGTAGGCACCTGTGGCAGGAGCCCCAGCAACATCCGCTGCATTGCGAATGTCCGGGCACCACTGTACCGAACGGATACCCTGCCCCCCCAGATCCAACAGACGGGGAGCCCCCTGCTGTCCATTCACGGCTGGCTGGCCTGCGGCTGGCGCTACCCATCCACCCGAGGGTATCATCGCATTGGCTGTATTGTTGAAGACAAAGGCATAGGCATTGCCCGTAGTCCGGTTCGTTAATGGGGAGCGCAGACCCACCACGATCTCAGCCTGACTGCGCAGTGCAAGGCCCTCCACACTCGCCGGATGAAAGTCCTGCTGCTTGGGGCTGTATTCCCAGACTGCGGGTTCTGCTCCTAGGTTGGCGTAGTGGAGGTATATGCTAGTCGCCGTGAGGTGGTTGTGGGTAGCCTGCAAAAACTTCGCCGGCGGTGCCAGAGGCTGTGCATGGTTAGACTGTCCCAGAGTAGAGCCGTGATTGTTCATGGTTCCGGCGGTCCGGAAGAAGCCGCCTTCACTTTCAAACCTTGGAGCGAGGATTCCTGGAACGGCCGATTTTTGGTCAAAGTCAAAACTTTTCGCCCGCGGACCGCCATCCCAAACTCTTCCTTCCGTATTCACAATACTGCTGCCTGATAATTGAGCCCGGGTATAGTGCGCATATTCATCCAGCAGTTCAAGGACTGGTGCTGCAATTGTCCCTAGGTTTCTAAAAATGCGGATGTTGTCAGCCACTCCCACTCCATCGGGCAGTCCATAAGGAAATCCCAACGAGAGGACACCGCGGGGAGGGATCGTAGTCCCCGTAACAAAGCTGGGATTCACGGTTCTGTCCACCTCATCCATCACGATCAATCCGGTTAAATCTATCGTCTGTCCCGATGGATTGAAGTATTCCACCACGTCACCTGCTACTGTTTTAAATTCGTTGATCTTGATGGGAATTTTTGTGCTCAAAGTTGCCTGAGCATCCAGCCCCCTTCCATAATTCCTCTGCGCATCATAAGCCCATGCTTTGAAATAGTAAGTCGTCCCAGGTGTGAGCGGAGTAGCCGCAGCACCGGCAGTAGTTTGATACCCGGTGACCAACTGCCCGGCAGCCGGCAAAGTAGTCAGGGTTGCATAGGGGAATTCGGTGGCAGCCGTAACCGTGGCTGAAACTGCGAGGGTCCTACGGTTTGGCAGCATGGGATTCGGCTTTCCCAGAAGGGTGATGACACGGTCATCAATGCCGGTCTGGTTTCCGCCCACGACCGTCACAGTGGCAGTCGCGACATCGGCATCGCCGAGCAGCTGTGCAGCCATGGCTTGGAGTGTGGCATCCGGGCCGGCGGTATAAATCACTGCATAGGAACGGCCATTCACTACCACCCTCAGGTTCTGACTGGGTTGAAGGCGGGTAGATAAAGTGATTACCACAGTAGTTCCCGATGACGGTGCGACTGCCACGCTGGGTGTGGCATAAGCCGGGCTGGCCAGCACAAAACCGCTTTGCGATCCCGGTCCTCCAAGTCCTGTCGCACTATTGTAGGGCAGGCCCTGACCGGACTCATAGCTGACTCCATTCACCGGCTCACCAAACTTCGGTGTTGTACTGATGGCGATAATTACCCCCGACGTCCTAGCGCTGGCCAAGAGCGATGGATTACCCGCCAACTGGGCTTGGATCTGTGCCACCAATCCGGAAGGAGAGTAGTAGCCGACCGGACTAACCAGGCTATTGCCTACCGCAAACGTATCAATGTCTCGCCGCAGCGGTGAGGATGGATTCCACGTCCCGTCGCTGGAATCCACATAACTCTTACTCAGTGGGGCAAATCCATTGGCGGCCGTGTCTAACTGGACGCAGCAAACCGCGCAGCGTCTCGGGTCATAATCATTACTGGGAGGATCGATGAGCGGGTCATAAGTGGTGGTTTCGCAATCCCGGTAGCGGTTCACCCGCGTCATGGAGGTCGTAACATATAGCTTCCGGGAAACGCTGTCGTAGGCAAGACCTTCTGGATCCTTGAACTGTGCCCACTGTGGAACCACTATGATTCCGGCAGATAAAAAGCTGTGACGATTAAGGGCATATGAGAGGGTAACGCCAGTGGCTGTTGGCACTATCTCGCCTGTGGCTGCCGAAATCTCGTAAAATGAAAGATCATTGTATTCATTCCCTAGTGTGTCCACAATCGTCTCGTCATTTATGATAGCGATTTTGGCATTTCCGTTAGGCAGCGTTCCCAGAAACGCCACATCGCTGGCTTCGTCCACCTCGGAGAAGGTCCGGTCCTGGCCAAGCACACTGCGCATCTTTGTGGGAAATTTCAACCTCGTCACATATTCATCTGCGCCGATATCTGCACCGGAGGCCCGGAGCAAAGGGGTGGTAGCCACGCCATAACCGTAGCGGCGGGCTTCTCCGTCGCAGTCCAGCCGACTCCAGTAAGTGTAGCCCGCCAAGCTATACGGATTTCCCCGGTCCACACAAGGGCTGGTGCGCAGCAGGCGGCGCTGCCCGCCAACGACTGGTGTGTTATCAAACAGGGGGTCCAGGGCCTCAGCCACCGTTAGGTTTCCTGTCCCTGCGGCACCGGTTTTTACGCTGGAATAAGTGACAACAGCCACTCCGCCAGAGACAGTCTGGATCTGGCCACCTACTGCGGCCCGGTTCACAGAGCTGTGAACGATGCTGTTCACCATGGTTAGCTGGGCAGTAGCTCCCACTACCTGAACCTGTCCCACTGTGGTATTCAGTGGGATATTATCTGCGATGGTGCAACCCTGAGCCCTGACATGGGATGTGCCAGTGATGCGCAGGGCGGCATCTGTCGCTGTGGTGCCGGTGCTGTTTTCGATGGTTACATTCGCCAGCACAGGCGAGGATCCGGTGACGGTGATGCCGCCGCGGTTTCCTTTTACATAGAGGTTATGCAAAATGGGGGCGGCTCCACCCGAGCAGAGGAGAGCAGGTCCTGTCCCGGCACCGGCGGTCCCCTGGGGGATGGGCGCGCCATTCGCATCCACAGGTCCCTCCACAGTCAATCCGCTGATGATGGTCGCCGGTGTATTCGCTGCGCCTAGCAGAATGCCCTGAGCCGTGCCTGAGGGAGGGCGGATAATGGTTTCCTCCCGGCTGCCACGCTGGCCGATCAACTTGACATTCCGCACACTTAGATTCAACGCTTCAGTGTAAGTGCCGGGAGCCACCTGGACCACGTCCCCTGGTGTCGCGCTATTCACGGCGGCCTGGATACTGAGATAAGGAAGGTCGTAGCTACCGTCGTCCATGGCGGTGGCCTGGGCCATACTTGTCGTAATTTGGGGAACATCCTGTAAAGCAAGCCTCTCCAGAGTATCCTGAAATTTATTCTCCACCCACCACCGCAAAGGCACGACATAGCGGTTTGCTGGCGGCGGATTATTCGGGTCAAACGGCTTGCTCGCCGCACTGGCTGGATTGCTTCCCGCAGTAACTTCATCCGCATCGAGAAATCCATCATTATCCGCGTCCTGACTAAGGAAGGGGTCAGTACCAAACTGCACTTCATCCAGATTGGAAATACCGTCTCCGTCCACATCGCCTTCCGCGCCCACGGGAAAATCCGCCGCTACAGAGTATCTCAGGCGGACATAGCACCTGACACCGCCCGTCGTGACAAAGTTCCAGCTGATGTTCACGCCGGTGCCTCTTTCCAGCATGGGCAGAGTAGTCCACGTCTGGAGATCAGGCGAGACCTGCAGAGTGTAAATCCTACCGCCCGTCGCGGTGCCCACGCCGAGGAAGGTGATACTGTTTGGCTGCGCGGCGTCGGGGGCAACCGCCAACTCGCTTACTGGAGTCTGCGCCTTTGCCGAGAAGGGGAAAAGGAGAGGGAAAGCAGCAGCCTTTGATGTAGAGCGGTGAGGCATTATAGGATTGAACGTAGTTGCATAACTATCGGGTGTTGGAAGAAAAAGTGGAAATGGCAGTTCGTCGCGGGCATGGCCTATTTCCGGAGGGCGACGGGATACTCCGCACTCTGCACCGTCCAGAATTTCACAGTCAGCGACTGCGGTGGTGTCGGGTTTGCCGCTTCCCATTCCGCCTGTTCCTTCTGCATCGCCTTTCGTTGCTCATGCGAAGAAACGATGAGCCCACCTTTCTCGCTGTATTCCACCAGCAGTGCATGAAGCGGCTCCATAGCCGGAGCATCCATAGCGTCCCCTTCCAGCATAATGATGCCATTGGCTGCGCGGAACGCCTCCAGCTCCGGCACAGAATACTGCTCCTGCAACCGGGGGTTAGCGGGAAATACCGCAGGCATCATCACATAGCAGCATTTCCCCACCGTGAGGTCACCCACGGACTCTATGCTTTCCAGATCTAGTTGCACCCAGGCATCCAGTTGACGGGGAAACCGGGTCCAGTCGGGATGCGACCAATGCACCAGCGAGACCCCGTTAGGAAAAAGCACCACGCTGGGCGCAAACAATTTAAATTCAGAAGGCATAGCCGCCCCCAGCGCCGCACGTTCCTCCTCACTCTTGAGTGCTGTGGGCGCCACGGCCCGGGTCTCTGGCGCAGCGAATACAGGAGGCTCAATGACCTGAAGTGTGACCGTGCCCCCCGTTGCCCCGTCCCGCTGAACAGTCTGGGAAACGGCTTTTGCTGCGGCTACTTCCGCCGGGGCCTCCGGTAATGCAGGACGGTAGGGATTTACATATTTCTCCGGGTCATTCTGCGCCAGCAGAACTGAAGGAGTAAGGAGAATAAGGTAGAGGCTGGCTGGGTTCATAGGTGTTGGAGTAAGTTGAGGTCGGATTGTGGCTGACTAACAGGTGGGGAAAAGCAAAACAGTATCCGCAAGATTGTGGCTGACGGCTGAATAATAGCAGCTAAAACGGAGCCTTAACGGAATGATTTTTCCAAACAGCAAGAGGCGCGGACCTGCTTGCGCCCCCAACTACAGGCACCGCAGAGCGCCCTCGAAACAAGACGCGGCAAGCCGCGCCAAGTGGCGCCAAGTGGCGCGACAGCGTTGTATTGCTTCGAATGGGCATGAGAAATCTGCGGTTTCGTAGTTGAGCCCAAGGCCTTTGTTTGTCGCAAAGGTTATGTTAGAAGAAGAGGATCTTTGGTGGTGCGTGAGCCCTTTTGTGATTTGCCAGATGGTGGTGGCAGAAGGGCATAGATCTCAGTGACCCGATATCAGATTTTTGTCCAGACTAATTCCTAGATATTTTGCGGGCACCGGGGCAAGCAAAGCGCCTGTCCCATTATTTTCCGGTCACTTTTTGCAGCAGAGGCATGGCGAGGCATCCTAGCGGGAGTGGGGGGGGGGGGAGGGCGGTGGATTGTTTTTGCCGGGAAATGGGCGGGGAGGCGAAGCCGGAGTCCGCCGCGTAGAGCCAGCTGCCACGAGCTGCCAGCAGGATTGCCGGCAAGGAGTCTGTTCCGAATGGCGGCCTACAGGTCCGCGTCGTTCACTCCCCGGTGAAGAGGTCCGGCTCATCAGAAAAATCACCGTCGGGGCGGCGGCGGGCGGTTACCAAGGTGCGGGCGCAGCCGGGACAGTCTGCGACGACGGCTCGAGCCGCAAGGGGACAGACTCCTTTTTCTTCACTTACAAATCCCGCGCCGGGGGTTGCTTTTCTGCCTAGTGGATTTACTTCCGTCCCCGCCGATTATGAAATACGATGACCTCAGAGGTATTCTACGTTATGTGCCCCAGTTTCGCGGGCACACTTTTGTTGTGCTCATCGACAGCGCCATCCTGTCACATGAGAATCTGAATAATGTGCTGCTGGATGTCGCGCTGCTGCACTCGTTGAATATCCGGGTGGTAGTTTGTTTTGGAGCGCGTCACCAAGTGGCTGCGGCGGCTGAGGCTCGTGCGGTTACTATTTCCAGCCCGGATGCGACGGGGGTGACGGACTATGCCACGCTTGACCTAAGTGTAGATGTTATCAGCCGCCTGACGACTGATGTGCTGCAGGGATTGACGAGTGTGGGATTAAAAGCAGTCGCGACCAATGCCGTGACAGCCCATCCGGCAGGGGTGATTCGGGGACGGGATTTGGGTCATACCGGGACGATTGACCGGGTGGACTCGGTCATGGTGCAGTCGCTTATTGATCAGGGATTCATCCCCGTGGTCTCCCCCCTGGGATACGAGCGTCAGGGCCGTCCGTTGAGATTAAACAGTGCGGCGGTGGCGGTCGGTGTGGCGTCTGCGCTGCGGGCTGGCAAGCTGCTGTTCGTGGGCACTAGTGTGGTGGAAAATGCCAGCGGCGAGCGCATCCGGCAGTTGTCGATGGAAGAGGCTACTGCTTTGTCAGGAAAATCCGAGGACGACGAGACCGAGAGTTCTCGCGTGCTCCTCCTCAAGCACGCCGCGCGAGCCTGTGAGGGCGGGGTGCAGCGGGTTCACTTCCTTGATGGCCGTGCGGATGAGGCGCTTCTGGGTGAAATTTTCAGCATTGATGGTGTTGGCACGATGGTCTACGGAGACGCCTATCAGTCAGTGCGTCCCGCACGGAAATCAGACATAGAGGGTATTATCCGCATGGTGCAGACAGCGGTGGCAGATGAAGAAATCGTAGCGAGGAGCCGTCAGGAAATGCGCGCCCAGATTGAGGATTACTTTGTGCTGGAGACGGATGGTCAGATGATTGGCACCGTGTCCATCCATGCATGGCCGGAACAGCGCATGGCTGAAGTGGGTTGCCTCTACGTCCGGAAAAGCCATGAAGGGATGGGCTACGGAAAAAAGCTGGTGCAGTTCGCAGAAAAGCGCGCGCTTCTGCTGAAAATGGAGCGCCTTTTTGCGCTTAGCACGCAGGCCTATAATTACTTTTCAAACCGGCTGGGATTTGCGCCCGGTGAGTTGGAGGATCTGCCGCCAGCAAGGCGTGAGAAGCTGCGGAAGAGCGGACGGAATTCCCGGATCATGATCAAGGTGCTTTGATCTCATGGACACGAAACACCAGAGCCATGATGCAGGGCATACTTTGAAGAGATGGGCAGCTGTGGCCCGGGCTGCTAGGCTGGAAATGCACACGCTTTATGTGCAGGAGGGCTTGCCCGTGGTGATGCTCCGTTCCTCCATTTTGACGCCTGCGGCTGTGTATTTTTCTGCGGGCGTCCACGGCGATGAAGCGGGAGCCGTGGCGGGCCTGCTCGCATGGGCGGAGGCGGACCCTGTCTTGCTGCGGAAGACCCCGGTGATGATTGTGCCCCTGTTTAATCCGTGGGGACTTCTGCATAATTCCCGCCTGGACCATACTCATACGGATCTGAATCGTTGCTTTCATGACGACGGGCATCCGCATATCAAGGCATGGAGGGATGCGGTTTTGCCTAACCGTTTCCGCATGGCGATCTGCCTGCACGAGGACTATGATGCGCAGGGCGTGTATTGCTATGAACTCCACCGCAATGCCGGCAGCCGTCTGGCTCAAGGCCTTCTGGATCATGTGTCGCCGGTGATTCCCCGCGATCCACGGCGCAGCATTGATGGACGTCCAGCAGATAGGGGCGTCATCCAGAGGCGCAGGATACCGGTCCTGCCAGGTGAGCCCGAAGCTATCACCCTCTACCAAAAATGCACTGACAGCAGCCTGACATTTGAGACCCCATCAGAGTTTTCTCTCAGCACCCGCACTCAGGCCCACGCAGCGTTCATTTCCGCCGCGCTTGCGATGTGAAGCTGATGCCGCCAGCCACTTTGGAGTATCTCCATTTCCAACCTTGCTGAGCAACCGAACCACGCGTCCGCGCATCCGGCACGCCCGTATTTTCACGGCGTTGTATACCTGCGCAATTTTTCTCAATGCCTGCAATCCCTGCCATGAATTCTCTTTTCGCTGCCATCACAAGATCTTTTCTTCGCCATAGGGAAAATGGTGAAACACCCTGCGCAGCTTTCATCGAGGGAGCTATCCTGTCCGGCAAAAATGCTGCTGCAGCGATACTGAAGCAGTCCTGACTTGTTACAAAATGGCTTCCACATTCCATGCCAGCACCCCGCTTACCGCCAGCGCAGAAGCGATGTTCGACTTTCACAGTGACCCGCGCAATCTCACCACGGTGATGCCGCCGACCTTGCGCCTCGTTTCCTTAAAAACCGATGGCCCTGCTCAGGAAGGCCGCCTCATTGAACTCCACTGCCGTGATTGGTGGCTCATCCCGATGCGGTGGACTTGCCGCTGGAAGACGGTGCAACGCCCACATCTTCTGGCGGATGAAATGGTGACGGGTCCTTTCGCGCTTTTTGTCCACGAGCACCGGTTTGAAACCCAAGGAGGGCGGGGTTGCTTCATGCACGACACCGTGACTTATCAATGGGGGCGCTCTTGGTGGGGGCGGTTCGTTTCTGAAACTGGTGTCCGGTTCTATTTGACATTGTTGTTCAAATACCGGCACTATCGCACCCGTCGTTGGGCAAGCCGGAACCCAGGCACTCAGGCATCATAATGGAGATCACCCGGAAACTGGAAATCCTAGCAGATGCCGCGAAGTATGATGCTTCATGTGCCAGCAGTGGTGCGACCCGCAAGGACTCGCGGGGCAGTAAAGGAGTGGGGTCCACCGGCGGGGCTGGTATCTGTCATTCCTACACCCCGGATGGGCGCTGCGTCTCACTGCTTAAAGTGCTGATGACGAATGCCTGCCTGTATGATTGCCACTACTGCATCAACCGGCGTTCCAGCAATGTGACGCGGGCAAGGTTTACGCCGGAAGAGGTGGTGCAGTTGACGCTGGATTTTTATAAGCGGAACTACATCGAAGGATTATTTCTAAGCAGCGGCATCATCCGCAGTGCGGATCATACCATGGAGTTGGTTGTTGAAGTCGCGCGGAAATTGCGGGAGGAGCACCACTTTCGCGGATACATTCATTTGAAGACAATCCCTGAAGCCTCGCCTGCGCTCATTGCCCAGGCGGGACGCTATGCGGACCGCATCAGCATCAATATTGAACTGCCCAGCCAGCAAAGCCTGAACACGCTGGCTCCCGAGAAAAACCTGGCCCGCACAGAGGAGGCCATGGGGCACATTAGGGGAAAGATCGACGAGCGCCATGCTGAGCGACGCAAGCCGGAGGCCCCGAAGCCACCACCGTTTGCCACGGGGCAAAGCACGCAGATGCTGGTGGGCGCAGATGCCTCGACTGATGCGCTGATTCTGGCTTGTGCGGACAGGCTCTACACGGCTCACCGCTTACGCCGGGTCTACTATTCTGCTTTCAGTCCGATTCCGGAACCGTCTTCCATTTTGCCGCTGAAAGCGCCACCGCTGATCCGTGAGCACCGGCTCTATCAGGCGGATTGGTTGTTGCGCTTTTATGACTTCAAGGTGGAGGAGATCGCGTCTGCTGCCAGTCCCCATCTGGATCTCGCGCTGGATCCCAAGCTGGCCTGGGCGCTGCGTAACCGTGAAGTTTTTCCTGTCGATGTGAATAAAGCCCCCCGCGAGTTGCTGCTGCGTATTCCCGGTCTCGGCGTGCGCAATGCGGAGCGGATACTGAGCGCCCGGCGCTACACCCGGCTGCGGCTGGCAGATATGGTCCGGCTGAGATTACATCTGAAAAAACTGCTGCCCTTCATTATCACCGCAGATCATCAACCGTCCAAAATGGGACTGGACAGCGACTCGTTGCGGGCGAGATTTCTCCCTCCGCCTGAGCAGCTCGAACTCAATCTGGATGGACCCCCAACCCCTGCCGCCAGCGACTTCCTTTCTGTGAGATCCGGAGAGCTTTGAATCCATCATGCGCACTGTGGTTATACAGCCTGGATATGAGGCGTGGAGAACTGCTGCCCGCCGGATGCTGGCACTCGGCGAGAGGCCGGACGGTCTGCTGTGGACGGATGATGCCCGGGATACATCGTTGTTCGCCGATGAAGCAGCTATGCCGCAGATACCCGCGGCCAAGGTGATCAAAGTGCCATCAGCCTTTATGGATATGGCGCGCAGCGCAGCGGCACATACCGATACCCGGCGCTGGGCCCTGCTCTATCGTATGTTGTGGCGGCTGACGCTGGGAGGTGAGCGGCAACTGCTTTCCATGGCCACAGATCGCGATGTGCGGCAACTGCAAGGCTGGTGCAAGGCGGTGGGCCGCGATATTCATAAGATGCATGCGTTCGTTCGGTTTCGGTTAGTAGGTGTGGATGAAGCCACAGGCCGCGAGCAGTTCGTGGCTTGGTTCGAGCCGGATCACCGCATCGTGAGACTGGCCACGCCGTTTTTTGAGAAGCGGTTCGCCGGCATGGACTGGTCTATCCTGACGCCATATGAATGTGTGCACTGGGATGGCAAGCAGCTGCAATTTACCGCCGGAGTGCCCCGCAGCAGTGCGCCTGATGAAGACGCGCTCGATGATCTCTGGCGCACTTATTACCGGAACATATTCAATCCTGCGCGGGTCAAGATCGGCGCCATGCAGGCTGAGATGCCGAAAAAGTATTGGAAAAACCTACCCGAAGCCCCACTCATAGCGGGCCTCATCGCAGCGAGCGCTGGTCGGGTGCAAGGTATGCTCGAGACGGAGGAACGGCCCGTAAGACCTGCTCCCAACAATGCTTATCTTAAATCGCTTCAGGACATGAGCGGGGGCGATGCTGCTGAACCGGCGCCGGAATCAGATCAGCCATGAAGGGCGTGGAGCAGCAGCGGCTTCCATGCAAGCCATGCTGAATCTATATCAAGCATTCCCTCCTGTAAGACGGAAATCCATAGCTGGCCTCATTCGCTTCGAGGGCATAGGTTGGGCATAGGTTGCCGGTTTTCATCTCAAAATGTGACAACGCGGACCGGCGCATTTTTCTAAAAGGCACCGGTTGCTTTTGGAAAAAGCCGGGCTCCTTTGTGACTAACAGTGGGCCTGATGGAGGTGCGAATCTTGATCTTGGGCACTGTTGCCTTGCCAGCGTGGTGGAACGGTAGACGCGATGGATTCAAAATCCGTTACCTTTGCGGGTGTGTGGGTTCGAGTCCCACCGCTGGTACTTAAGGCT
>JAYVJI010000138.1:0-4321 GCA_043769435.1 Verrucomicrobiota bacterium | reverse complement strand
TTTAGCAAACCTACTGGTTGTGGCTGCACAAGCTATCTGCGGAAGAGCTGTCGCTCTCGAAAATTAACCCGGAGGGTTTACATCCTGTAGCCGGTGGTTGAGGGCGCAGCGCCGACACCACCGGATATCATTCCCGGGCCAAGATGCATCCTGAAGGGATGCCAGCAGCTCGCTCCACAGGCTCAAGCTACCGCGCAGGGCTGACTGTGGGGTGTGATCCCTCCGGGATCAAGCTTTTTGGGCTTTTACAATCCGGGGGTGGCGCTCGTGCCTCGCTTAACCCCCGGCTACAGGTTGTGTTGTGATCCCGCCGGGATCAACGGCTGCATTGATGTCTGTTGGGGCTGGACACACCTCAAAAATCGCGCATGCGATCAATAACGGGCGTCGGCTGCCGGGGAAATATCCCGGCACGGTGGGGATCGAGTGCGCTAATGGCGCTAATGGCCGGGGGATGATCATTTTTAAAGACAAAGGTGAAATGATCACCTTACTCATCGACGGGCGCTGAGACGATAAGGACTATACCGCACCTGCCGGTAGGCCGATGCTGCAGCGTTTTTAGAGAAACTCAAGGAGGTTGGCTTCATGAGGTTGGTCCCACTGCACTGAGGTTGGTCCCACTGCACGCGGTTGGTGGGTGTGGCACCGCGATTGAGGCGACCAATGGAGCTAGACTCAAAAAATAAAAATCCACCACATCCACCACCGGGCGGCAAAGTTGAGAATTGAAAAATCACTTTCTCCTGTTCCGGCCTGCGGCTTCCAGTGCCACTGCGGCAGCGCCGAGGATACCGGCTTCATTCCCAAACATCGCGGGCACGAGGTCCAGATGCTGACGGAATGGCTTCGCCAGTTGTGCCTGCATTTTTTTCTTCAATGGCCCGAGCACGAGGTTTCCGGCACGGGCCACTCCGCCGCCTACCACGATCCGGTCTGGATTGAGCAGCCAGACGCAGGAGCAGAGCCCGGAAGCCAGCCATGTAGTGAAGTGGTCCCAGACATCACGCGCCACGGCATCGCCCCGGCGTGCTGCTGCGGCCAGCGCTCTCGGCGTGCAGTCCTCTGCGGTGACCTTGCGCTTCGCCTTTTTGTAGAGGGCCGCCGCCAGGGCTGCCACCTCGCGGTTCCCCACATATTTTTCCAGCGCGCCGATGTTGCCGTGTTCCCCCGCTACCCCACGGTAGTCTATGGCCATCTGCCCTATCTCCCCGGCACCGAAGGCCGAGCCCCTGTAAAGCTGTCCGCCGAGCACAAGGCCGCCACCGACGCCGGTGCCCAGAGTCACAGCGATCATGTTCGTCGAGCCCTTCCCCGCCCCGTGGGTGTATTCAGCGAAGGCCATGGCGTTGGCGTCATTCTCCACGGTGGAAGGCAGCCCGGTTTCTTTTGTCAGGGTGGCTGTGACCGGCACTTCATTCCAGCCATCCACATTGCTTAATTCATGCACCACACCCGTGGAGATATCTGCAAAGCCGGGCACTCCCATGCCCACCGCAGCGATGCCGGGAAATTGCTTCCGCAGCGCGGAGACATGGGCGGAGAGCGCCTTCAGCAGGGCCATGGCTCCTTTGTATTCCGGCGTGGGCAGCGGCTCACATTCATGGATGATCTCATGGCCGCGCACGACGCCATATTTCGTTGTCGTCCCTCCCATATCGATTCCGATGGCAAGTCTCTCAAGGGTGCGGGCGCTCATAGTCAGGTGCAGAAATTAGTGGTGCCCACTAGCACCTGATCCTGCGGCGTCACGCAATAGGAAACCCCGCCGCGTGGGGTTGGATCGGCAGGTTTTCCGGCAAATTTTTGATTTCGCACAGCCTGGAGTGTGGTATGGCGCGGAAGTGTTACGCCTCCTTATCCTGCTCAGCCTCATCATTTCTCCCGCCGCCGCCCTGGCCCAGGAGATGCGTGGACTATGGGTGGATGCTTTCAATACCGGGTATAAGAGCGCCAGCGAAGTGACTCAGTTAATAGCCGATGCCCGTGCCGGGAATTTCAACGCGATCTTCGTGCAGGTCAGAAAGCGCGGTGACGCTTATTATAACAGCACGGTAGAACCCAAAGCATCCGATGTATCCCCCCAGTCGTTTGACCCGCTGGCGGACTTGCTGCAAAAGGCCGCCAGCGGTGGCCCGAGGATAGAGATCCACGCATGGATCGTGACTTACAATATCTGGAACAGTCAGGCAGGCACGCCCTCCCAGCCATCTCATCCCTACACCCGTTATCCCGGCTGGCTAACGGAAAAAGACGACGGGACGAAATGGGATGGAGCTAACTACGCCTTCGATCAAGCTGTTCCTGAGGTCCAGTCACATGTTTTCGCGATCTGTCAGGATCTGCTCAGCCGCTATGCTGTGGACGGCCTGCACTTTGACTACGTCCGCTACTCTGACAGCGGCTCGTCTACCAACAGCCAGCCATGGGGCTATCATGCCACTGCGGTGCGCCGCTTCCAGTCCCTCACGGGGCGCAGCGACCGTCCGCTGCCCGGGGATAGCCAATGGCTCCAGTTCAGGAGGGACCAGGTTTCTGCGCTAGTGAGGAAGGTGTATCTCAACGGATGGAAGACCAGGCGCAGTGCCCGCATTTCCGCCGCCACTATAAGCTATGGCAATGCCCCAGCCGACAATTCCCTGGCTGCATGGAGGTCCCGCGATGCGTATTCCCGCGTTCTTCAGGACTGGCAGGGATGGCTGGGGGAGGGGATCCTGGATTTGGCAATACCCATGATCTACCGTGACTGCACCATCCCGGACAGGAAGTCAGAGTGGGAGGCATGGTGCGCGTGGGCGCGGGACAATCAAGGCAGCCGCGCGGCTGCTGCGGGCTGGGCTCCATATTTGAATACCGTAGAAGGAAGCATCAGCGAAATAAAGTCCGCCCGCAGCGTGGTGGCGGGCAGGTCGCTGGCCGGCGTCGTGGGGTATTCCTATGCCAACTGGTGCCGGCGCCTCACATCGGGCACTACCTATGAGGCTAACTACACTCCCCGCAGTCAATACCTAGCGGCCCTGACAACGGACACCGGTGCCGGGGCAGTCTTTGCCTCGCCGGTAGCCGTGTCCGCGATGCCATGGAAGCAGGATGCCACCCGCGGCCATCTCATGGGGACCGCGTTCAGTGCGTCGGGCACCAGTCTTGACGGGGCTTCCGTGAGTATCACCGGGCCGGTGACGAGGACGGTGCGGACGGATGCTACCGGTTTTTTTGGAAGCGTGGATCTTCCTGCCGGGACGTACACTGTTGTGCTCAATGTGGCGGGTTACCCCCCGGTGACCCGGGTCGTGACAGTAGCCGGTGCTCAGGTGGCTGAGACCAGCATGAGCCTGCGGGTCCAGCCCTTTGAGATCACCTCGGCAGCATGGAATAACAGCCTGCGCCGCATGACCCTAACATGGAATTCCAGTCCCGGCCGCACCTACCGAGTGGAAGTCGGCGGCAGTCTCACTGTCTGGACTTCGTTGGCTTCCAGCCTGCCCTCAGGCGGGGTGACCACTGTCTGGACCTCTTCCACGCTGCCCATCTCCAGCCGGCGCTTCTTCCGGGTGCTGGAGGAGTAGGCCGGGCATGTAAATCTCTACGGGCGCGCTGCCCGGAAAGGGGCCGGTGCTGATTACGGCCTCCCCCAGCATGATCATAGTGGCCTCATGCCCGTTCCGCGCTGCTTCATCTATGGAATGGCGGGCCCGGGCACTGGTCAGCAGGCCGCTATCCAGAGCGAACTTCCGGCTCAGCGCGAAGAGCGAAGCCATGCTCAGGGCTGGAGGATGCAGCCCGGCCAGCGTCGCCAGGCAGGCCTTGCCCGCGGCATTGATAGCGGCCAACCGCTCCCGGCTGTTGATGACGCTGGCGGTGAGGATGGGGCCATAGATGCGGTAGTGCAGCAGCTGAGGGGGAATGGGTAAATGCTCCACCTTGAGCGGCCGGTACTTGCAGAGCTTCATCATGATGCCCCCGTTGAACTGCCCTCCCACATCTCCTAGGCCGGTGGCATTCTCCACCTCCGCCTCATGCGCCGCCATGCCCAGAGTCTGACGGCTAAGGTTCAGGCCCAGCAATTCGTTAGCCGCAGTGACCGCAGACAACGCGCTGGCCCCGCTCATGCCAAAGCCGCAGCCGAAGGGGAATGCCGCATCCACCCTCACCTCCAGTGGCTCGCGCGTGATCCGGGCCAGGGCGCTGCGGACCGTGGGGAACTCCCAGGTTTCCTTCCCGACATGGATCGCCGCAGACTGCCGCGCACACCGGCGCACTTCCACCACTGCACCTTTCGTCAGGGTAATGCCCACGCCCAGTGACCCCCGGCTGTGCGGGG
>JAYVJI010000137.1:0-4743 GCA_043769435.1 Verrucomicrobiota bacterium | reverse complement strand
GCGTCCGGTATTCGCGGGGTCGGGATCCGGGAGAAAGGACAGGCTGGCGTTGGGCACGAGCGTCTGGTTGTTCGATGTCGCCGTAAGAGTGAGCGAGGCTGCGGAGTGATCCACGTCACTGATATAGACGGGGATGAGCGCCACCGGCTGCTGCACCGGGTTGTTCACATCGCTGAGCGGCGCGAGCACCGGCGGATCATTCACCGAAGTGATGTTCAGCAGAAAGCTCGCCTCTGTGGCCGCGCTGCCGTCGCTGGCGGTGATGACAATGGTGACGATGCCAGCGGCGTTAGGCTTGGGGGTGATGCGGCACAGGTTGCCATCAAAAATGACGCCTTCACTGGGCACCGCGCCGTGCAGAGAACGCCCGGTGTAGGTGATGGTTTCGCCCGGCGTCTCGGCGTCTGTGGCGGAGACGTTGAAGGTGAGAGTGGTGTCCTCCAGCATCGTGCGGTTGGGCAGCGAGGTGAAGCTAGGCCCCAGGGCGCGCTGGAATTCCAGATCGAAGCGCACATCCTCTGCGCCGCGCCCGCGCTCGCCGATGTCATGCACCTCGGCGGCGATGGTGTGGGGCTGCAGCGCGGCCACGTTGAGACTGGGCAGCGGAATGACGTGCCACTCCAGCTCTTCCCCGCCTTCCACCGAGCGGATGGCCTCAGTGGTGTGCCCCGGCGTGCCATCCGGCATGTTGTTCCGCCAGATTTCCGTGCCGTCGAAATAGACGACCACGCCATCATCGGCGCGCACCCGCAGCATGGGCGTATCATTCCCAAACACGAGCGGGCTGGTGAAAGTGCGGCGGTAGTAGGTGGTGGTGCGGGGGACTGCCGCCGGCAGCGGCGTGCCGCCCGCCAGTAGCTCGGCGTAGGTGAAGGGGCTGGCCCCCTGGCTCCATGTGCCGTCCGCGTAGTCCGGACTTTTCCACCGGCTGCCCGGAGCACCGGAGGCCGCCCAGTAGCGCCATGTGTCGCCCGACGCCGCCAGCACGGGCCCGGCGGAGGTCGGGGTGACGGTGATGGTGAAGGTCTTTGACACCGCGTATTGTCCGTCGCTGGCCATTATCTGGACCACGGCCGCACCGTGCTGATTGGGCCGTGGCGTGAGCCGCACCCAGCGCGATCCGCCGCCATTCGTGCCAAGCTGAAGGCCCGCCGCCGTGATCACGCCGTCCGGATCATAGACACCGCCAGTCACGATAATGCTGGCCCCCGGTATCTCGCCGTCGCTCACCGTAAAGGGCACCTCGATCATGGCATCCTCCTGAGTCGTCCGGTCGCCCAGGCCAGTGATGACTGGCTTGGTGTCATTGCGTATCGGCGTCACCGTTCTTGTGAGCAGAGTTGAGCGGCCCTTCATGTCCGAGACCAGGCAGGTGAGGGTTTGGGGGGCAGTGCCCGGCAAAGAGAACGTGATGCGCCTATTGTTGCCGAGGAAGTCTCCGAAAGTAGTGCTCCACTGATAGGCCAGCTCGTCCCCATTCGGATCGCTGGCATCCGCCGTGAAGGTCAGTTCCGCGTCCACATAGGCTATGGCAGGGGACTGGGTGATGCTCCCGGCAGGTGCAGCATTGGAGGGAAAAGAGCCGAAATTCACCTGCACCTTTGCCAGGCCGCCAACGGGGTCAGTCTCCAGATTGGTGATATGGACAGTGGGACTGTCCGGCGGCCATGAGAGCGTCCTGCCAGCGAGCAGCGGTGCATCCAGGGTGCCCTCGGCGTCCGGCAGATTCATGGGGGTTTCCGGCGTGGAATCCAGAAGGAATGTCCGGTTCCGGTTGTAGCTGAGCCGGACGCCCACGGAGTGCCGCAGCCGCAGATCACCCACCAGCCGGTGGTCGAGGATGAGGTGGGCTCCCGCCAGCAGGCCCTGCACCACCGGCACACTCAGCCCGCGGCGTCCGCTGCGCTCTGCATGGTCATGCTCGCGGAAGGTATAGGTGCCGGAGGTGAGCGCCATCGGCAGCGCATTGTCCGGCAGCCAGTTGAGCCAGTGCTTGAAAGCCGGATTATAAGTGCGCCCGCTCTTGCTATTCCCCATTTTGTCGAAGATGTCGCCGTATTCCTGGCCAGTGCTGATGGTGAGAATGCCGTTGTCCGGGTTCGTGTCGGGCAGCGGATGAGGATAGCGCGAGGAAGCATGGAGCAGGCCGAGATTATGACCCAGCTCATGCAGGAGAACTCTCGAATCGTGGGCTATGCGGTTCGTATGGTCCTCTGCCTTGCGGCGGACCATCGAGTAGCCCTCACCCACGCGCCCCATGCCGCCCCACCGGGTGGGCTTGTCGTCATCGTCATAATTCAGGGCCTCGCCGACGAGGACGACCAGAAAATCGTAGTTTCCTTTGAGGTAGCCCATGTCCTCTACCTTGTCTTCCACCTCATCCCAGATTTCCCCAACGTCATCCGAGGTGTAATCATTCCAATCTCCGTCCAGCACCACCTCGGGCGTGACCTCCGACCCGTAGGGCTGCACGCGACGGACATCCAACAGGCCATAAGACCACTGATAGAAAGACATCGCGGTGTTGGTGACGATGAGGTCGCAGTCTTCGTCAGTCAGGCCATGGGCGCTGTCAGGCGGCATCCCTGGGATGGAGGACTTGAATGCCACCCGGACAACGAGCACGCGCTTATCACCCGTCGTCCAGGTGATATCTCCCTGAGCAGAGACACTGCCCACGGCAGTGCCCTCGCCGCCGGAGGCCGCTATGGGTGCGGAGCGGGGGCCCACCGGCGTGAGCGACTCCAGCGTGGCGCGCCTCCGCAGGGATGAGAGGGCATGCGCCGGGGCGCAAAAGAACTCCGCCGCCTCCGCCACCTGCAGGACCACTTCCGTGTCGTCAAGCTCCACCGGTTTTTGCGACACCGGACACAGCGGCGGCTCCGGCATGGCTGCCAGGGCCTCCGCCGCCTCCACAGACTCCAGCACGCGGCCCGGCCATTCCGAAACCGCCATGCGGCCATCCACGGCGATGCCGTGCAGCGGGATGCCCCGCCGCGTGGGCTGGTCCATGCGCCGTCCATAAATATAAGCGCGATAGCGTTCCCCGCCGGTCACCGTGCGGTAGCTCATCCCGCTTTCGCCCGGCCCCGCCGCATCCGCCGCCATCACTTCCAGCGAGCCGGTGCCATCCACCCGCGTCTCCAGCAGCGCTGCGATATCCGCCGGCAGAGTCCGCCGCACGGCCACGGGCACTGCCCGCTCCAGCGCCCGTTCCGGGTCGCTGACAATGAGTGCCTTCAAAGCCGACCGCCGTGCCGCGGCCAGCGCCCTGCCCTCCGCCGCCAGCGCTCCGCGCTCCGGTTCCGCCGCCGCCTGCCAGCGAGCGCTCCACTTTTGGAAATCCCCGAACGCGGCCTCAGGTACCGCGTGCTGCCAGTGCGCCTCCGCCGTCTGCGGCAGCGACTCCAGCGGAGCGATGACTTTCTCCGCCTCCGCCAGCGTCAGCCCCGGCCCTGCCGGTGCCGCCGGTGCGGACGATACGGCGAGGCCGTGACAAGAAGACTCAGCGGGACGGAGAACCGCCGGGCTCAGCCAGTGATAGGCCACACCGGCAAGAACCATGACGGCGGCAGTTGCGGCGAGGCGAATGTATCTGTGAGGCGGGCGAAGTAGGTTGAGAGAATTCATGACACCGGTTCCATCTGGATCCAGCGAGCGGCGTTGCAGGGTTCGTGAAAAATTTTTGTTGGGCCAGACGAGCGCGGGAAGGGCGGGATGTGAATACACGGCGCTTCCGCGAACTGGGTTCGCCGCGTGTTTCCATGCCTCCGGCCACGACGGGCTGCCGGATGGGACCTGGGAGTTGGGCCCGTCACGGCGCGGCTGACTCAATCTGCAGCCGGTAGAACTTCCGCGCCTCCGTCGCGGCTTCATCCGTAGCTCGGGCTTCGCCGGTGGGCAGCGGGCTGGGTGGATCGCCGGCCACGGGCTGCCACGGAGTCAGAAGACCGGCGGACCATTCCCAGGTGTAGGTGCGGTCCTGGCGGAAGGGCGTGAAGAAGAGTTCCTGCACGCCGGGCTGGCCGGGCTCCGGGGCGATGCGGACCTGGAGGAAGCTGCTGCCGTCCAGCGGCGTGGTGCCGGCGAGGAATTCGAGGCCATTGTCCTGGCCGTCGCTGTCGGGATCGTCAGTCGGCTGGGCGCTGGCGGGATCGCCGGAAAACCAGAGCTGCTGCCAGCCGTCGTCGAGCCCATCCCCGGCGAAGGGGCCGTAGTCGTCGGGGGTGAAATCGAAGAGGGAGATCACGGCGCTGCCGGTCACTCCGCCGCTGCCCGCGGTGACGGTCGCGGTTTGGTTGCCGGGCACGTTGCCGGTGCTGGCGAGTCCGGTGGCGTTCACGCTGAGAAAAGGGCTGACGGTTTCCCATGTCACGGCGGCGGAGGTCGGCTGGGTGGTGGCGTCGTCGCCGGTGAAGTGCGCGGCGAGCTGGAGCGTGCTGTTGTCGCCCATCGCGGCGGGTTGCGGGGTGATGTTAAGTGCGGCGGCATCCCAGAGCTGCCCGGCAAACCCCGGGCGCGCGATGACCGGAGCGGTGTCGTGCATTTCCCCGCCGATGCCGCCGAGCGTGGCGTCGTTCGTGATGGTGCCGCCGGTGCTGCGCCCGCCTGCGGAGTCCAGGCTGGCGTGGCTCTGTGTCGTCTGGGCGGTGGCGGCGGAGATCAGGCTGATCTGTCCGATCAGACTGAACATCCCTGGCAGTGTGAGTGTGCGTTTCATGGAGTTGGCGGGGTTGAGACTCA
>JAYVJI010000136.1:0-4783 GCA_043769435.1 Verrucomicrobiota bacterium | reverse complement strand
CTCAAACGACGAATCCTCCTCGGAATTCAGGAGATGAACCAGCAACCCATCGTCCATCGATGGAAAGCGTTTGATCTTTAATATGTCTACCTATTATTGCATCACACTACTAGGACGGCCGAACCGCCAATCGGGCTGGCGCCCACATCCCCTGTGATCGTTCCGCCGCCGGTGGTAGTGATGGCAGCTCCTGCCAAAATCGTGAAATGGGCGGCTGAGCCCAAATCCACCGGAGCTGGCCCTCCAGCTTGGGACGAGCTGGGCAAAATTACTGAGGACGCGAGGAACAATGAGCTTACGCCAAGGATGGGTTTTGTAAACATACAGAATTTCACAATAGTTGATGGGCTGACGATTGAGGGATGATGAAGTGGGTGATTGATGGGCTGAACTAATTACTCTAAACTAATTCTAAACTAATTTTGGGCGATGTTCCATGGGGTCTAACCCTACCCAAAAAGGACCCCTGCTTGCGTGGTATGCGCCGGAGTTTACGCATGGCCCACCACATGATCACCCTGCGCGCGATCATCGCCACCACAGCGGATTGCTGGCAAAACTTTTGGAAAACGGCCTTTACCACTTCCATGAAATGAGTCCGGGGTCGCACTCGCGCGTAGTTCCTCTGCAGGGAACTACGGATTGATCCGAAAGCGCAGCCGCAGCAGTGCGCGGGGCTGGCTGGTGGCACCGAGACGAGCGGTGAACTGGACGAACGTCGCTGTCGTTGCAGAGAGACTCACGGTGATGTTATGCTCTGGAATGTTAGGCGTACTTTGGCCGAAGGTCAGCCAAGTCTGGCCGTCTGGCGACCACTCGGGGACGGCGCTGACTCCATTGGTGGAACCCGGCTCCTGCCAAGTCACATAGAGCGCGCTGCCGCTGCGCGACGGCGTGAGTTTTCCAGAGGTAGTGCCGAGCGCGGAGCTTCCAAAGAAGGCTTCCGCAAGATTCATCAGGCCGTCCTTATCCGGGTCTGCGGTGGGGCCGCTGGTGCTGGGATCGTTGAGCTGGGCCGCCGTGAATTGTGTCGTAAGCCAGGCGTTCCATGCCGCAGTGCCGGAGGAGGGCGTCCACTCCACCGTGTCCACCCAACCGCAGTCGCTCCCGGAGGTGCCGCTCGCGTCCTTTTGATAATTCCATGAGAATAGAAAGCGGCCCGCCGGGACAGTGAAACTTCTCTGTTCCCATGCCGTCTCGCCGGAGATGTTACTCTGGAGCACGCCGTTCGCGTAGAACGCTAGGTAGTCGCGGTTTAACTGCGAAGAGACTTTCCAACGAAAGCTGAATGTGCCCGGGCCGGTGATGATTGTTTGGAGGTTACTGAGCTGGTTGTCGGGCACGGTGGCGGAGCGTGCGGCATCGCTGCCGTCAAAGCTGGTGGCCGTCTGCCGCTGCCAGCCGCCGTAGGTGCCGTAGCTGTCCCAGTTCAACTGCGGGGCATCCACCGCGTCCGCCAGCCCAGCACCGAACGGTCCCGTCGTAAAGGTCCGGTCCGCTCCTGGGGCGGAACCGGCCCGCACGCGGTAGTGATAGGTGGTCTGCGGCAGCAGTAGGGCGATGGAAAGAAACACCTGCTGGGCGGTGCCGGTCGTCTGCACTGTGGCAGGTGTGGCCGCCAAGCTGTTTCCGTATGCCGGCGTCAGGCCATACTCGAACGTCACCGGGACCGATGCCCCATCGCTGAGCGCCGTGCCTAGCAGAGAGGCATTCGTCGCGCCGAGAGCGTAGGCCTCGCCGGTCACCGCTTGAAGTGGGCCACTTTCCGAGAAGACATAAACTCGCCCCGCGACGCTAGAGTTCCCGGCGCTCACGGCCAGCCGACCTTGATCCAGCTCCACGCGTTCCCCAAAGAATGGAGTGCCTGTGAGTTCATGGTGAGTAAAGCTGCCGTCCTCCGTCCATTGGCCGCCGGCACCGCGCGTGTAGGTATAAACTCTGCCACGGACGTCCGCGCCGCCCGCCCCGATGGCCATGCGATTACTTTCTACGGAAATGTCGCTGCCAAACTTCGCATTGTTTGCCGGGTCAGCGACCGGCAGCTTCTGCGGCGTGGCTGACCATGTGCCAGACGCCGGGTCGAGTGTATAAATGTAGGCGGCCCCTCCGTAGGTGAAGGGCGTCGTGGGATTCCTGCCAGTGGGCGCGCCGATGACGAGCACGCCGCCTTTGAGTTCCGTGGATTCCCAGCCGGTCTCTTGGGCGACATCCGGGTCCGGCACGAGCTTTCGGTGCAGTGTCCATGAGTCGCCGCGGCGAAAAAGATAAGTGCTGCCCGCGGTCCCGCGGATGCCGCCCCGGTATGGCCCATCATTGCGCGCGTTTACCGCCAGCCAGTCGCCGCTGAGCGCCACCGTGGAGCCAAAGAGCGCGTGGTTCTGTGCCTCCGGGGGCGCGGGGATTCTCTGGGCGCGCGTCCATGTGCCTCCGCTCCGTGTGAAAACATACACCGCACCCCGCCCCGTTAGTCCCACCGCATTCGCATTGTCCGCGCCCACCACGGCAGTGTCTCCATCCAGCGCCACCGAGTTCCCGAAATACTCCACCTGCGTATCGCCTGCCAACGTCTGGGCTAGGACCCACTGCGCTCCTGGTGCGCTGCGATTATAAACCAGCACCCGTCCCGCCGTGGAAGTGATGGCGCCAACCAGCAGTGTATTGCCAGACAAGGCGAGCCGACGCCCGATGCTGCTCTGCGCCGGCTCGTCTGGATAGGTGAGCTGCTGCGTGTGCTGCCACACCCCAGCCGCATCGCGCTCGAAACTAACCACCCCCCCGATGCCCGCGACGGCTCCGTAATCTAGGCTGTGCTCCCCGGCAATGAGCGTCGTTCCCTCCATCAGCATGTCCACGCCAAACCGATTGCCCTGCTGCGGGGCCGCTGAATCCAACGCGCTCTGGGGCACCCAGCCTGCATGGACGGATGCTAAACTCAGGAGCAGACTAGCGGCGCAAAGGAAGTGGCTTATTTTCATATTAACAACAAGAAGCAGTCTTTGGTTTCTCTCCAAAGAGGAGCGATTGTTTCACGGATTCTGAGAATATTTTCAGCCCTCGCGGACTTTCGATTTCCAAGAGGAACACCACGTTGGAAATGAGATCACATCGTGGGCTTTAGATGATAACTTCCATGGTGGCAACGGATCATTACTCTTTGTGCCGTAAACTACGGGGGGTCTGGGGCCGAGGTTTTGATTGCTAATACTACATGCCACCGGGCGCTTCTCCACATGGCTCTTTGCCCTTTGCCCTTTGCCCTTTGCCATCGCCACCAACATCGCCCGCAACCGCGCCCGCCAGCAACTGCGCACCACCCTCGCGGCGCACAGCGAAAACATGTCCTGAAAAATCCGGGGGCAACTATTCGCCACCGGGGTATCACCACCATCACCACCACGCCTATTCCTATGAAACTACTCGCCAATCTTCTTCTCCACGCGGCCCTCACTACGCTGCACGCTGACAACGAACTCTCCGCCGTACCCGCCTGCCCTGTGTGACCTGGCGAAGGTGCCGCCGTGCGCGGTGCATCCACCAATGGCGACAGCCTCAGCCTCGACAGCGGCCAGCCCGTCTCCCTATGGCGCGACCGCTTCACCTACACCGTGCGCGTCATCCCCGGCATCCTTGAGCGCGCCCGCTGGCGCAACAATCTGGCCTATCGGCTGAGCGATGACTTCACCGTCGGCATCGAGTACAATCCTCTCGCTCAGGACGTCCACCCCACGGCCAACTGGCGGCTCATGGATGAAACCAAGAGCCGCCCCTCCCTCATGCTCGGCACCAGCAGCGACCGTATCGGCACCCCCCACGGCACCGCCGCCTATCTCACCGTCTCCAAGAGCCTCAAAGCCCAGACCGGCCTGCCCATCGCTCCCTACGTCGGCATCAACTACAGCAGCTACAATGACCGCTTTTCCTTCATCGGCGGCGCCAGCATCCCATTGAGCAAAAACCTCAGCTTCATGGCCATCTATGACGGAGTGGCCACCCACGGCTCCCTTAGCTACACCACCGGGCACTACACCTTCTCGCTCCTCGCCGTGGACCTTGATGACGCATACCACTTCGGCGGCGGCGTCAGCGTGCGCTTCTGACCTCTACCTTATTTAACTAACTAACCAACCTAAACACTGCCGTCGCTGCTATCCGCAGACTAACGGTCAGGCCGCTCAGGCATCCCGCTCATACCATGCATCAACATCGCTCACCGCCGTCAGGCTGGAGCCGAACAACTCACTGCTGGCAGAGAGTGTGTGGCTGGCGATTTCAAGGCTGAATGGCATGTCAGAGGGATGGCTTCGGATCACCGCCTGCTCACGTGTCAGTTCCAGTTGCTGCTCTATCCGGAGAATGCCCGCATCAATTTCATCCAGCCTCCGGGCACGTTCCACGCTGGTCTCGAGGCGTGCTTTTACGATGGCCCCGGTCGCTTCGAGAGAAGCTCTGGCGGTGGAACTCAGTTCGCTTCCCGCGAGCTGATTTTGCAGGGCTTTGAGCCGCATTTGAATGGAATCGCGCGGCGCTTCAGACTCAGCGGCGGCGAGGTGCTGTCTGGCGAGCAATAGTTTCAGATGCAGCCACTCCAGTTGTTCCATGCCGGTGTTGAGGGGCTCGTCGCCGCCGCTCTCCTGCCACAGGCCCGCAACTTGAGCGATGCGGCTGCGCAGGGCTTCGTGTTGCTGTTGCAGAGGCGGAGTGAGCCGGAGGAAAATGGCGCGCTGCTTGGCGGCGATGACTTTAATCTCAGCCTCCCGCTGAGGCAGTGCGCCGGCGCGTCGAA
>JAYVJI010000135.1:0-4116 GCA_043769435.1 Verrucomicrobiota bacterium | reverse complement strand
CTGCATATGGACTGTAAACGAAGCCCACACGGTTCGGGACACGCTTGCCATACGGAGCAGCTTCCTTTTTCCCCGGAAGAGACGGTAGTGGCGCTGGAGCGGGGACGGGGGATGAGTTCGCCACTGATGGTTCGGACGGGCTGCTGGCTGGGGATGGCTCACGCTCCGGGGCTGGCCGGGGCTTGAAGGAGCTGTCACGGGACACTACTTGTGTGACCTTCGGCCTTACTTGCGTCCGCCGGGTGCTGGCCACCTCCGTTGCTGGCTGAGGAACGATGAATGGTTGCAGCGTAAAGGGGCACCGGGCTTCTTCTCCTGGCTTAAAGCTGCGCACATCCACGACACGTCTCGGGGATGTGAAGGGGGAATAAACATAGCCAGGCCTGCCTGTCACAGCCACGGCTGCGGAATTAGTGACGACCTCAGCGGCGCTCACCGCGTGCACGCGCACCGCATCCTCTTTTGAAGGCGTGCGACCGGATGCCAGCATCGTGTCGGGCGCTGGATTCCCGGGTGCAGGGTTGGTCAGCACCGGGATCAAGCCGCGCTGGTTGATCTGACTCCATGCCTCCTTCGTTGGAAGGGTGCAACTTGTTAGGGACAGGCCCGCAGCCAAGGTGGCAAGCAGCGGAATGTAAGCCTTTTGTGCAGGTGTAGTTGAATACATAGTTGAAAAAAGTTGGTGTGAAAACGGGTGGTCGAATCTAGCAAACAACTAATAAATACAGTATTTAGAACAATCCGCCAGCACTTTTTGAATATTTGCATCTAAAAATCAATTATTTTCTCATTTTTGAAAACAAAATCGCTGATTTATGCAAAATTATGTATCCCGCACCATTCCATCCGGGCCGTGCAAGACTGGTCTCCCCTCCAGGCTAAGCACAGGGAGCCGGCGGCGCTGAGTCCGGCATGGTTGGCTCTGGCGTTTTCCCATCAAGAATGCTGGACACCGTGAGGTCCCCCCAGACGTTGATAGCAGTGCGGCAGCGATCCAGAAACCAGTCGACCGTGAGCAACATGGGAATGTATTCCACAGGCAGCTTAACGGCAGAGAAAACCGCCATCATGGTGACAAGCCCGGCTTCAGGGATCCCGGCGGCACCCACGCTGGCAACGATGGCCATGAATACGACCGTGAGTTGCTCGCTGAGGCCCAGATGCAGACCGAGCATCTGGGCGACAAAAAGCGCCGCCATCGCTTCATAGAGAGCAGTGCCGTCGTTGTTCATATTCCCTCCGACCACGACCCCCATGCTGGCGCTTTCCTTCCGTAGTCCGATGCCCCCGGTGGCACACTTCATGGTAATAGGAAGGGTGGCTGTGGAGCTGGCGGTAGAGAAGGCGGTGATGAGGGCATCCTTCCCGCCCCGCAAAAATTGGCGCACAGAAACCCATGAGTTCATTCGCATCCGGACGAGGTAAAACGCGGCCTGCAGTCCCAAGGCCAAGAGCACCGCGATGACAAATTTACCCATGGAGACGAAAGGCGCGAATCCCTCTTTCCCGACTGTCGCGGCCACGACAGCAAACACGGCCAACGGCACGAGATGAAACAACCAGTGCAGCATCGTCATGACCACCTGAAAGAATGTCTCCATGATTGTTTCCATGATCGCTACACCTGCTTCATACCCGTGCCTGCGCACCTGCCGCAGGGAGATTCCAAGACTGATGGCGATGACAATGAGCGGCAGCATTTCATTGTGAAGAAAGGGCTCGACGAAGTTCGCAGGCAGAATCTTTGCCAGCAAATCATTTACCACATTGAATGGAGCGCGGGTGGTGGGGGAGTGGAGATCCGCCCCGGCCTGAGCACCGACACCTGGCTGCAAGAGGTTGACCACTGCCAACCCGATAATGATAGCCATCAAGGTATTCGTCAGAATCAAATAACCGAGCCGCAGGCCGGACTTCCCTCCCATCTTCGAGCGCAGCAGCGATAAAGTTATGGCCAGAAAAACCAGCGGGGTCGCGAGAAGGCGCAGCAATGCCAGAACAATATTGCTGACAGGCTTCAGGTCCACCGCACGCTCCTTGAGAATCATGCCCACTGCAAAACCGGCAGTCAAGCCGATCAATATTTTCACGAACATGGGAATGCGGTTGTAACGGCTCCACAGAGAGGTCGGCGGTTCAGCGATAGCGGGCATGAGTGTAGATGTTGGAACGAGAGGTGTAGCGCCTGAGCGTGCAACGTGCCATGCCGGGTAGCCAACGGCATTTTAATACGCGGCAAGGTTTTCGCCAAACTGGGGCAATCCCTCCGTGAAGTTGCGCGTTTGTTACGAAGCAGGCCCCTGTGGATTCGTTTTAGCGCGGCATCTCGCCCGCAAGAAGATTGCCTGTGTGGTAACCGCGCCGTCGCCTCTTCAAGCCCCAACGCTACCTGCAACCTGAGCCCGACCTGTTCCACGGCGCGGCCCACCTTGCAAACGATCTTCAGCCAGCCCCTGCGCACTTTTGAACAAGAGCGCGTGGTAAGGGCTTAAGTGCACATGCATTGCTGGCCCTGCGCAAGATCACTGCGTGCCGCACTCCGCTGCTCGGTGGGCACCTTCATGCCTCTGCGGACTGCGGCTGCGAGCATGAAATTTGGCATAGTTGCAACCATCGGCTATGCCCACAATGTGGTGCTCACGAGGCCCATGAGTGGTGTGAGCGGCAGAGCGAAAACCTGCTACCAGATGTCGCTTATTTTATGGTCACCTGCACGCTGCCAGCCACCCTGCGTGAGTATAGCAGGCGCGATGAGCGCACATGGTATGACTGGTTATTCCACGCCGTCAGCAGCGCCCTGATGGAACTGATGGCTGATGACAAAGACCTCGGGGGACAGGCCGGGTTTTTTGGCGTATTGCAGACATGGAAGCGTGATCTCGGCTACCTTCCCCACATCCACTATGTCGTGCCCGGAGGGGTTCTACAGGAAGAAAAGTGTGCAGTGCCCGGTAGTCGAAAACTAGAACTGCACCGCCAATGGAAACACGTTCGCAGCGGCCCCGGCGGCCCCTATTTTCTCAATGCCTATGCAGTGCAAAAAGCCATCCGTATGCGCATGGAAAAGGCCGTGCGTGAGGCCCCAACCTGAACTCTACAAGCAACAAAGCTCCACTGCGAAGCACGGCACAAGGGAAGGCAATTCACCATGCGCAAGCCATGCAAAGCCGCCGAGCCAAGCTAATCCACGGCCTCCAAGGCGCTCGCAGCGAAGTGGCGCAGGCAAATCCAAGCCTTCAGCAGTCAGCCAAGGAAAGTGCCCAAACACAAAGCGCATAAAGCGCATAAGGGCGAAAACAGCCGCAGCGTAAACCAAAATCGACCGGTTCATCCAACCGTAGTTGCGCGGTGGCACGAAGAACTCCATCCAACGGCGAATTCACGTCAACCGCTCGCACCGCTCAACTTTAAAGGGTGTCCAGCCGCGCCCTTGCATGAGCCCATTGTGGATGTGAACTATCGTGGTGCTAGTGGTTATCGTGTGGCAGCAAGCTGGCTAGACAATCGAGCAGCAAGCCCTTGCGAGAGTTCTAGGCCGGACTGAGTGCGAAGTGAATCCGTCTCCAGAAAACTGAGGGTCGTGCTCCGACCGTCATTCATGGTGACCTCGATGGAGAACTCCTCCAACCCAATATCAACATTCGCTGCGGCTACACGCACACTCTCAACGTCAGGCAAGGAGCTTGCGGCTTCCTTGACAGTGTTAAGCTCTCCGTAGTAGCCAAAAGAAAGCCCGCGATTTGTGGAAGAGTCCCATTTGTAGAACGCAACGAATCCTCCAAGGACAGCGAGGATGGCTACTATAGTCAAGTTTCTGAATTGTGGTTTCATGGAATTTGGTGTGTTGATTTTTGGGCGAGACTGAACCCAGCCACCAGCTATGGCCGTGTTGACGCTTTGAATTTCAGAGAAAAACTCCCCGGCCATAGCTGGTTGGCTGCGGTGATTTTGTTCGCCCTTTGTTGTGGATTTAGGGTAGATCATGGTCGGCGAAAGCAAAGCTGGAAACGACGGACAGGAAGAGTTTCCGCGTCGCGATAGTCTCGAAAATGCAGAAGCTGCAAGCCTTCGTCCTCAAAGCTGCGAACCTCCTCCTCGGTGAGTGGCCACGGCATC
>JAYVJI010000134.1:0-6871 GCA_043769435.1 Verrucomicrobiota bacterium | reverse complement strand
CCTCAGGTCCAGCTCATAGACCACGCCGTCTATGGAGTTCAGCAGCGCATCTATCCGGTCCCGCTCACTGGCGGCCCGGCGGGCCTCCTCTCCCTGGCTGCGGCTGTCTGCTTTGATGGTGGTCATGCTGGCCATGGTCATGAGTCCGCACAGGCCAAAAATGATCAAGGCACAATAGTTCAGGCAGGTGCCCCTGGCCATGCGGATGCCGTCCTCCCACTCCTGGCCCCGGAGATCGACTCCCAGCACGCCTTCCACTTTTCCGTCCGCCCCGATCATCGGCGCATAGGTGCTGATCCACTTTCCCCAGCGGTCTGTGTAGACCCGGGGCTCCAGATAGGAACTATTTGTCGCCATCACTTTGCCGGCGCCCGCAGCCACTTCCGGGCTTTGAATAATCTCGCCAGGTGGGCTCCGACGTTCACGGTCTCCCTCTATCACTCCATTTTTATCGTAGTCCGTCTCTGAATCCACTAGTAACTGCCACCCGCCTGCTGCGCTCCGGCGGAGAGTGAAAATGTCCACCACCGAGGGATTGGCGGCCAGCCACCGCTTTTCCATTTCGATCAACCTAAGGTAGGCTGGATCCTCCCGATCCGGAATGCTGGTCAACTGCGCGTGCCCGGCGGCTTCCATGGCAGACGCGAAAACGGGGGCATAGCCCTGAAGCAGGCCCGCCATGCGCTGGCGCTCCCGTGCCTCCATCCGGCCCATGGCAATCCATCCGCCGACAAAAACAACGGGCAGCCCGGCCCACACAGTGACCGTTAATAGCCGCCATGGCTGGTGCTTCCAAAAGGTCAGCTGCAGAAACAAAAACAGCAGGACACTAGTCAGTCCGAAGAGGACAAAACGTAGTGTGGTGCGGTCTGATAAGTCGAATGATTCCATTGCGATCCGATGACGGGGGCAACAGATAGTATAATAAGTATAATTATTCAACATATATCTGGTATTCTTAATGACACCCCTTCCCTGGATAGTGTGCTTTCGCAGAAACGGAACGCAATATTTTGTATGTTGACGCAAAATTGCCTGGCAAACTGGGAAATCTGTGAAAGATGGTCACACTTTCCGAACATCCTTTCTCCCCCCAGCAGAATTCCAATAATCATGCGTCTCAAGCACCTCGAACTCCATGGATTCAAGTCCTTCGCCGACAAGACAAAAATCGACTTTCACGAGGGCGTAACTGCCATCGTTGGCCCGAATGGATGCGGGAAGTCGAACGTTGTGGATGCTGTCCGCTGGGCACTAGGGGAGACCTCCGCCAAGGCGCTGCGTGGAGGGCAAATGGCCGACGTGATCTTCAACGGCACCGACCGCAGAAAGCCCCTGGGACTGGCGGAAGTGAGCCTGACATTCGCAGACTGCGAGATGCTGGGCGTGGATTTCAACGAGGTCTGTATCACCCGGCGCGTGTTCCGGGATGGCACCGGCGAGTATGAAATCAACGGCAACGCCTGCCGGCTCAAGGACATCAACAAGCTCTTCATGGACACAGGCGTGGGCCGTAGCGCCTACAGCATCATGGAGCAGGGAAAGATAGACATGCTTCTCTCCGCCAAGCCGGAGGACCGCCGTCAGGTTTTCGAAGAGGCAGCCGGGATCACCAAAAGCAAATCCGAGAAAAAAGAAGCGCTGCGAAAGCTGGAATATACTGAAGCTAACCTGCTGAGGGTCAATGACATCCTGGCTGAACTGAAACGGCAGATGGGCAGCAGCCAGCGCCAAGCGAACAAGGCCCGTCGCTGGCAGGAACTACACAAGGACGTTACGATCCTTGACACTCATCTCCACTACCGCCGCCACACTGACCACTCCGCCGAGAAGGCAGAGCTGGAAAACAGCGTCGCCAGCCTCCGGGCGCGCCAGGAGGAACTGGAAGAGGGCATCGCCAGCGATGAAGCCCAGCTCAGCGCAGACCGGGGTGAACTCCGCGAGATGGAAGCCATGCTCTCCGCACTGCGCCACCAGCTCAATGACCGCCAGAACGCCATCCACGCCGCGGAAAGCCGCATGGGCTTCAACAGCGAACGGGAGCGCGAACTGGAGGCGCTCATCGGACGGAACAGTCAGGACATCGAGACCAACAACGACCGGCTCAGCCATCAGACAGAGGAACTGAAATCCGCAGATAGCGCACTGACGGCCATCCAGCACAACATCAACCGCCAGCGCCAGCAGATCGAAGAGCACGGAAGCATCACAGCCCATGCCCGTGAGGACAAGATGCGGACCGAGCAGGCCCTGCGGGCGGCACGGCAAGCCATGCACCAGGCGGAGGGCGTCATCATTTCAGCCGATGCGGAAATCAGCAGCCACCAGCAACAGCAAGGCACAGACCGGAACCGTCAAGACCAGCTGCAACGGGATGCGGATGCCCTATCCAACGAGAGGGAAACCCGCCTGCGTGAGCAGGCTGAACTCCATGATCAGGTGCAGTCGCTCAGGGCGGAAATTGAGGCACATGAGCTACAATTGCACGCCCGGGAAAAGGAACTGCAAGCCTGCGAAATCGGCATCGAAGAACTCGGGCGCCGCCTCGCCGACGCCACCCGCCAACACAGCGAGAGGGCCGGACGCAGCCTCATGCTGCGGGATCTCATCGCCCAAGGTGAGGGGCTGGAAAAAGGGACCCAGGAGGTGCTCAAAGGCCTGAACGATCCTGAGCACTTCCGCGCGGGGGTGCGGGGCCTGCTTTCCAGCTACATCGAAGTGGCACCCCAATACATCCCGGCCATAGAAGCCGCACTGGGTAACAACCTTCAGGCAGTCCTCGTGGAAAACTGCCTCTACGCAGAAAATATCTTGGACGTCCTCACCCGGGAAAAAATGGGTCGCGCCCTCATTTTGCCGGAAGACCTCCTGCTGAAAGCTGGTCAGTACCAAATGCTCACGCCGCCCACCGGTTCCCTCAGCTGGGCCGCAGACGTCGTCCACGCCAGCGATACCCTGCGCACTATGGTTCACCAGTTGCTGGCCAATGTGCTCATCGTCCCCGACCTATCCATGGCCCTGGCGCTGAAGCGGGAGAACCCGGAAATCGCGTTCGCCACGCTCAGCGGAGAATTTGTGAGCATGGAAGGTGCCGTCAGTGGCGGGATCGCCGCAGAGCGCAGCGGCTCCATGCTCCAGCGCCAGGTGGAACTCCGCGAGCTGGACGCGGAAGTCGCCACGCTGGAAGCCACGCTCAATCAGCTGGAAGCAGACCGTGCTGCGCGCCTCATGGAACTGCGCCAGCACAAGCTCGCGCTTGATGAGCAGCGGGAAATCATCCAAATCCGTTCCGTGCAGGAGAGCCAGATGCAGGGTCAGCTTTCCCTCATCAGCCGGGAGATCCAGGCACTTATCAGCCGGTTCGAGGGGATCCAGTGGGAACAGGCGGAACTCCTCAAGCGCCAAGACAGCACCAGCTTGAAGCTGGAGGAATCCCATGCCCGCCGGGCCCGCGCCATGGAGGACCTGGAGGACAGACGCGACCAGATTTCACAGCATGACGCTGATCTTGAAAGCGCCATCCGCAACGAAGCTGATGCCGTGGAGTTGCTCAATGAACTGCGCACCGCGCTGGCCGTGGAACAGCGCGCCGAGCAGGCCATGACAGAACAGCGCGCGCCCATGAGCGGTCGCCTCCGCGAGCTGGAGGAAGCCATCTCCCGCCGCCAGGTGGAGATCGAGTCCTATCAGGAACGCATCGATGCCGCCGCTGGCGAAAACAGGCGGCTGGAGGAGGAAATCCTGTCCTCCCGCAGCCAGGTCGAAGAGTTCGTCATGCAGATAGAAGGCCAGAGCAGCGAGCGCAGCCGCCGCGCCGAGAGCGTCTCGGAACGGGAGCGGGTGCTGGCAAATGCCCGCCGGGAAATCAGCACCTTTGCAGACCAGAGGGGCCGTGATGAGGTCCGCGTCACACAGATCAGCCTGCGCATGGAAAGCCTGCACACATACGCCATGGAGCGCTACCGGGTGGATCTGCTGGCTTTTGAGCAGGACATCCACTCACTGCTCAGCACCGTCGCACGACAAAAATCCCCCGCCGGCAGCCGCGCCCGCCGCCGGACAGCTGGTGAAGACGAGCCATCCACCGCCGGCGCAGCCTCAGCGGAAGAGACCTCCTCCACAGTCACTGACCTCACCGCAGAGGCCGCCGCCATGGAAAGCACTGACGAATTCCCCGAGGTCGTCGTCCTCTCTGAAGACGAGACCGCCCCGGCCCCCATGGAGGTAGACGAAGCCACCGCCGCCGCCATGCTGGCCGAGCTAGAGGCTACCGTTGACTGGGAATACATCGCCAGCATCGCCGGCGAACTCAAGCAGCGCCTCGACGGCATGGGGCCAGTGAACCTAGATTCCATCCAGGAGTTCGAGGAACTCGAAGAGCGCCATGATTTCCTCCAGCGCGAGCATGACGACCTGCACAATGCCAAGGCAGAACTGCTCAACATCATCCAACGCATCAACGACGAGACCAAGAAACGCTTCGTAGAAACATTCTATCAGGTCAGGGACAACTTCCGCAACACCTTCAAAGAACTATTTGGGGCCGGAGCCCAAGCCGACCTCGTCCTCGTCAATGAGAACGACCCGCTGGAAAGCGGCATCGACGTCATCGCCAAGCCCCCCGGCAAAAAGCCCACCAGCATCACTCTCCTCTCCGGCGGTGAACGCTCCATGACCGCAGTCGCGCTCCTGTTTTCCATCTACATGGTAAAGCCCAGCCCCTTCTGTATCCTTGATGAACTGGACGCCCCGCTCGACGAATCGAACATCGGGCGCTTCCTGAAAATGCTCGATAAATTCATCGAGAATAGCCAGTTCGTGATCGTCACCCACAACAAGCGCACCATGAGGCGCGCGGACGTCCTCTACGGCGTCACCATGGAGGAATTCGGCGTCTCCAAGCCCATCGGAATGAAGCTCTCTGAAACGGAAGGTAACAAACGCCGCACCGGTGCCACGTCCGGCGAAACCCCCAATCAGGAAATGCCCGCTGACATGGCTGACGAAACACCCGCGCCAGCTGCCCCCACAGACGCTGCCCCCGCAGACGCTGCCGCAGCCGCAATAACCGCCGACACAGAAGATGCCGCAGATGCCGCAGCCGTGGGCGATGACGCCGCAGATCTCGTCGGCTCCCAGCATGAGGAGCCAGCTGAAGAAAATGCCGTCACTGCCTGATTTCGCCTCCCGTTTAAATGCAGACCGCCCGGGCTGGTAAGCATGGCCCCTTTGGGGCTTATTCCAACTCGCCTTCAAAAGTGGACAGGCCACCGGCTTCCTGCCACCCCCGAAGGGTAGCAGGGACTATAACTTCTGCAGGTAGGCGATGCTCTGGCGGATGCTGGCCAGAGCATCCGGGGACTGATCCTGCTCCACATGGCAGTGCTTCACCCCGGCCTCTTTAGCAGCTACGATGAGCGGTTCAGTCGGGATGATTCCGCTACCCAGTTCCTTGAAGGCATCCGGCGGAACGCTGCCAAAATTGGGCAAAGTCAGTCCCGCCTTGAGATCCTTCAAATGCACCTGAGAGACGCGCCCTTTCAGCTTCTTTAGCATATCCAGCGGCTCTGCGCCACCTACTTTGACCCAGAATAAATCCAGCTCAAAATGCATATCCGGTGAAAATTCTGCGATGAAAATGTCAAACCCAGTCTTACCGCCACCGTGAGGAGCAAACTCGAAGGCGTGGTTATGATAGGACAGCTGAATACCCGCAGTCTTGGCCTTCGCCGCAGCCTTGTTGGCGTTGGCCGCGATACGCTTGTAATCGTCCAGCGACTTGCGGGTGTCATCGGTCAGGTATGGGATGACAAGGTGACCGAGCCCGGCCTTGTGCGCGGCCTCTAGGATTTTCATGAAATCAGACATGCCCTCGTCTTTGGGAGCGATGACTGAGGCCCATTCGAAGTGCGATGAGTGCAACTCGAGACCAGAGTCTTTCGCTGCTTTGATGACCGGCTCACAGTTCGGGAACCCGAACATTTCCCCCTGCTTATATCCCGCTGCGACAACGGCCTTGATGGTGCCGGGCGTGTCTTGGGCGAGTTCCTTGCGCAGGGTGTAAAGCTGGAGGCCTATGTTTTTGCGGTATGGATTCTCTGCGTCTAGGGCAAGGGCGCGGCCCACACCAGTGGAGGCTAGGGCAGTGACTGTGGCGGAATGAAGGAAGCGGCGGCGATTCATAAAATGTGCCACTCCCAAAACCAGGAAAGCGCACCGTGCAATCCCGCAGAATCCACCAATGCCGGAATGCCGCTGAGCCTGTGCTATTATCGCTATTAATTCACAGCATCTGCGGCCCAGGCTGCTGCCCTCCAGACGCTGAAACAGCGCCACCAAATCGATGATGGTGCTATTTTCCACCTGAAATCCGGCCCCGGCCCCATCGGCGTAGAGGGCGCGGTGCTTCCCGTCCCGCTTACTGCCATACCCAGCCCCTTTTACGCCGCCACTGTGGCTTATTATTTCGAACGCTAGCTCACTGTCACGACAGATTAATTGTCCGGCGCGGACCCCCTCGTCATCACGCACCAGATAGATGATGGCGCCGTGCTTTATCTAACTAAATGGTGGAAGTGAGTCGCTTCAACATGGCCGCCGGTGCGGTGGGGCCGGAAAACTTTGCTACCCCCAGCGTGGGGGGGATGCAGCACTAGCCACATTGACGCTCCCGCCAGCTGGGCTGACCGTAGTGAAGCAACCGGGTCCATCAGGCATCTGCGGGAAGCAGCGACATGGTATTCGGGATGAAAATGGATATCAAAGTCATCCTCACACCATGGATTCCCGGATAGCCGTTTCGCAGTTCAAACAACAAATGGGTGGAGATCGCCAACCGCGGGTGTGACCGCGCCGTGATGTTCTTAAAAGT
>JAYVJI010000133.1:0-6563 GCA_043769435.1 Verrucomicrobiota bacterium | reverse complement strand
AAATTATCTCCGCGAAACCCATGCAGCTGGAGCGGCCACTCATAGAGTTCACCGACCGTGATGTCACTATCACATCAGACACAGCCCGGGGACCAGTTCCCAAAGATTGCCGCATCTATTACACGACCAACCTGATGGATCCTGGCGACAACAGCGGTGAACCGGTTTCTGGGACACTATACACCGGTACTTTTACTTTGAGCGGGGCGACAGGCGCCAGCGTGACCGTCACCGCGCGGGTGTATCCCCCGCTGGCAGCCAAGCAATGGTTCACCACTAGCCGGGAGAGAGCCCGGTCGCTGAATCTGCCACCTCCAGTCGATCTTTATGTTGGCGGCGACTTCCAGTCTCCTTCCGGGAATCCCATGCGCAACATCGCGCGACTGACAGGCAGTGGCCGGCTTGACACGAGCTTCAACACCGGACTGGGCGCGTCACCTGACAGCCTCGTGGGTGTGATCCAGCAAAGCGGTGCCGGGGTCATTGCGGGTGGGGATTTTTCCACTATCAATGGGGTCTCCCGCCCGGGTCTCACAATGCTGAACAGTGACGGCTCTGTGAATACCTCTTTCGATGCCAAGCTCCAGTAAATCATCAAACTGCCTCCGACCAAATGAACATGCAACCAGACGCCAGCCAAAACTACCTGAAGTGGGGACGGGTGTGCCTGATCACAGCTTCGTGCGCGGCCCTCTACCAGTGCGCCGTAGGCTTTGGCACAACCCCCCTCCACGGGTGCGGTAATGCCTCCGGCTGTCACGACGCACTGG
This sequence comes from Verrucomicrobiota bacterium, assembly GCA_043769435.1. Taxonomy (GTDB): domain Bacteria; phylum Verrucomicrobiota; class Verrucomicrobiia; order Verrucomicrobiales; family V1-33; genus JAYVJI01. Next base: position 5,793 of record JAYVJI010000133.1, on the reverse strand, counting down.
CCAGCCGCTGGGCCTATTCTTTCGGACTGCCGGTCGGTTTTATGGGGCTCACGGCTTATGTCGGCGCGCTGCTTTTCAGCGGACCATTTGTGCAGCGGGAAGCCAGACCTGGAAGCCTCCTCGGTGCCATCCTCATCACCGCTATCATCGCTGCGGCCCTGTGGTTTTCCTCCATTCAATATTTTGATCTGGGCGCACTCTGCTGGGTTTGCACCACGACTCACATCTGTGCCGTGGGCGGGGCCATCCTGCTCATTCTGGCCCGGGGAAGGGTTGAACAGGCATCGGATCCCGTCTCACAAAGTCTCCTCCTGAACAACACCGTGGCCTTCCGGACAGCGGCTTGTGCCGGTGGCCTGCTGGGGCTCGGCCTGCTGGTGCTAGGCTCGCTGACAACCTCCTCTTCCACTCGCTCGTTGGCCGCTGCCACGAGCAAAGGAGCAGCGGACACCTCTGATCTCAAAAGAGTTAGTCTTTTCAATGGCAAGGTGACCTTTGATCCAGCCGGCTATCCTTCTCTCGGCACTGCCACAGCAGGCAGCGCTGTTTTGCTCTCGGACTATACCTGCAAGTATTGCCGGGAGTACGCGCCAGTCGTCACCGCAGCCGCCGCTGCGGCAGGACGCACGGTCATCATGCTGCCGGTCGCCCGCACTGAAGAGGCCGAGGGCATCCAGAAAATAATGCTCACCATGTTTCATGCCGACACCGGGAAGTGGGCAGCACTTTCGGAAAGCATCCATAACAAAACCATTCCAGCGGAACTGGACGCTGTGGCAAAGGCGGCCATGGCATCCATAGGGAGCAAAGAATGGGCCGAGGCCCTGCGTGCCCACAAGGCCACGGTAGAGTCCCAGATGAAGACCGCCGCAGAGGCCTATGAAGCAGCCGGATCCGTGAATTCCAGCCGGATCCTGCCGCTCCTGCTCAATGGAGACAAGCTGCTCAGTGGAGCCGAGGAGAAGGTCGAGGTCGTCACCGCATTTCTGAAAGACGGCACCCTGCCACAACAGCAGGTCGCGGGGAACACCCCCGGGAATACCAACGCCACAGCGAGGTTCACGCCGGACTCTGCGGCATTAGAGCTTGGCAGCGTGGCCCCTGGAAATACTGTGGATGTCTCCATACCCTTTACAAACCGGGGCGGCCGTCCTCTGCGCATAGACTGGTCGGAACTGGAAGAGGACTGCCGGATCACCGAAAGCCCGGGGCGGGAAATTCTGCCCTCAGGCAAGGCAAAAATAGGCCTCAAAATTAAGGCCCCTGTGGTTCCGGGTGCATTCACCCGCGTGGTGCGGATCCATACCAATGGCGGTGAACCTGTCGCCATCACTGTCAGAGGAGTCGTCAAATCCGCGGCTTCGACACAGCCCGGAAAATCCGGACCGGCCATCTCCGCGTCGCCCACTAAAACCAAATAAAGCTCATGAGCCGCAATCCATCCATAATACAGGGCATCCTGAGGGGGCTTTTGCTCCTCGCGATGTTCATTACCCGGGCCCATGCTGCCGGCACTCTCGGTCTGGCGGCCTCGGCCTCGCCTACCACTCTGAGCATCAGAGACTGGCAGATCAGCGACATCACGCTGAGTTATTCATTCTCCAGTGCCAGCCAGCCTGGAAATGCCACGTATATCCGGGTGCAGTTGCCGCCCAATCTCATCTACGTGAGCGTGACCAAAACCCCGCACGTAAGTACTGTGAGTGTTGACGTCAGCAATCTCGTTGTCATTCAATTCAACGATCCGCTCCCTGCGGGCAGTTCCGGTGCCTTGCTCTTGCAGGTCCGGTTCCTTTATGATGCGCCGGAAGGCTCCTCTGCTGCTATCACGGGCACCATGACCTCGGCGTCTGCTGCGGCCGTGACCGCCGCCCCCATCACCCTGACGGGTATTAACGCTGTGGGACCGCCCCCTGTGAATCACGGGATTTATAACGGAAAATACCTCTATGACCCGATAACCATTGCCCGCCCCTATCTGGACTTCTACATCAGCAATGGTCAATCCGGCCCAGCTTCCGACCCTGTGACCAATTTCCTTTGCGAGGATATCCTTCCCCCTGGTCTGAAGCTCAATGGTCTGAGCACGGACCGCTGGAGCACTGCCACCGCTGCCAGCGGGGTCACCGTCAAATACATCACAAACAAAAACAGCAGCTGGCGCCAATGGGGTGCCGGGCCGCTTTACTCTTTCAATGAAGCCCCCCGCTGGATAGACGCAGCCACGATCGGGCTGCCCGCAGGAGAATATGTCACCGGAATCCGCCTCAACTATGGCACCGTGCCGGGTAACGGCTACCTCCAAAACGCTCTCGTGCTGCGGGCAGGAATAGCGGATCCCTTCGCACTGGTCCTGCAGATGCTCACCGGCCTGCCTCTGACAAACTGCTCGGACCTCAGTGCCACCGGCACCAATCCCGTAGCTCCCTACGCCACCCGCGCCTGCGCCTCCCAATACATTTTCCCCCCTCGCGCCCGCTTTACCTTAGCCACCGGAGCCCCTTACACAGCGGCTCCGTCTGACCAGTTCCAAGCCCGCTGCTGGCTCGGTCAGGCACCGGATTCCTCCAAGCCACTGGCGGACCCTACCGTAGCCTTCCTGCTGCCGGCCGGGATTGAATATGTGCCCGGTGGTGAATCCTGCTCCTACCCCATAACGCCAACTCCCAACCCTCCCACGGTCACAGTGCTCAGGGATGCGGCTGGTCCAGGCACTACTCTCGTTACCTTGAAATGGCGGGCCGGGTCAGGAAATGGCTACACCATGCCCGCCACAGGCGAGTGGACCTACACCGTGATGGACATCAATGTCCGGGTCAAACCAGGACTGGCTGCAGGGACCTACTACATAGCAACCAAAGCCACATGGGCGGCTCCGGCGGATGAGGGTAGCGACTACCTGACAAATGACACTCTCGACATAAACGGCAACGGCCTTACCAACGACAAGGTCATAGAGTCCTCCACCTACGTTATCCTGCCAGCCCCACCGGCAGTCCCCTCGCTCAGCTCCCTCATGTTGGTGCGGGGAGAGCTGGACTCAAGCTGGTCATCCTATCCTGCCACCGGACTGACGGTGGCCGGCGGACGGGCAGACTATGAACTCACTATCACCAACAACGGCGGTATCACTATCAATGATCTCTCCATCATCGACATCCTACCTGCGGTCGGTGATACCGGTGTGATCGACCTCAGTCCCCGCAGCAGCCAGTGGTCCCCCTTCCTCGCCGGCACTGTTAGCGTTCCGGCAGGAGGCACCGTCTTTTACAGCTCCAGCAGGAATCCGTGTCGGAATGATTACGTGGCCAGCGGGCCTCCGGGCTGCGAGCCCCCGGGCTGGACCGCTATAGCACCCGGAGACATCACCACAGTGCGCTCCATCAAGCTGGACTTCACCGGAACAAGCATGCTCCCGGGATCAGAGGTGAAGATCTCATGGCCCATGCGCGCCCCTCTCACAGCTCCCAGCAGTGGAGAAATCGCGTGGAATTCATTCGGCTACCGCGGCACCCGCGCAGACACCAATTCACTATTGCTGGCGGCGGAACCTGTGAAAACTGGTATCGCAGTGCAGCCGGCGCCGCTTCCTTACTATGGCGACAAGGTATGGCTGGATGCCAATGCTAACGGTCTCCAGGATGGTGGCGAAACCGGCCTTAATGGCATCCGCGTAGAGTTGTTTAGAGACAATGGCGACGGGGTTTCCGATCCGGGCACCGACGCATTCCTGGGCTTCACGGTCACTAGCGATGGCCCCTCCGGTTCAGGCGCCTATCGGTTTGCAGGTATGGGGCCAGGTTCCTATTTTGCAGTCGTGGTCGCGACTGATGAGTTTGGCATTTCCCCATCAGATGCCGGAGCTGATGACACGAAGGATTCTGACGGGAAGGCCGGCACTCACCGTCGCAAGCGCGCCGCAGTTTTTCCAGTGACGCAGCTCGCAGCCAATGAAGACGACTCCACATGGGATCAAGGCCTGACAGACCGCAGCGGGCAGCCCGCCGTCTGGGCCACAGCCACCCTCCCCAGCGGCAGCCGCATCATCGGCGGCAGCTTTGCCAAATCCAACAGCGTGGACCGCAAAAACATCGCCGCTATTTACAGCAACGGCACTCTCGACACAAGGTTCAACCCCGGCACCGGATTTGACCGGAGCGTCCGCGCGGTCGCAGTAAGGAGCGACGGACTGATCTGGGCCGGCGGAGGCTTCACCGCCTACAACAATACACAGACCCAGGGAGTGGCCCTGCTGAATGCCAATGGCACCCTCAACAGCCTGACCGCTCAACCCGACATCCCTGACATCAGCTGGGTCGGAATGGCTGGCAGCAATATGCTGCTGGCAGGAGACTTCGGAAAAATCGCGGGCAGACCAGCCGGGAATTTCGCGTGCCTCAACGCTGACGGATCCGTCAATACAGCCTTCCCGGTTTCACCAGGCGCGGATGGGCCGGTCTACAGTGGACTGGTGAGCGCGGACGGCAGCATTTTCCTTGTCGGAAGATTCACCACCTTCAACGGATTCAACCGCAAGGGCATCGTCAAGCTGAAGCCCACTGGTGCCGTTGATGAGGCCTTTAACCCGGGCTCCGGCGCGGACGGAGAAGTCTACAGTATCCGGCGCTTTGATGACGGGCGCATCGCCCTGACCGGGGCCTTCCGCTCCTTCAACTCCATGGCCTGTAATAACACCATCCGTCTCAAAGCAGATGGCGTGGTAGACTCCACCCTGCCGGAGTCCAATCTCAATGTGCGCAGCATCAATGCCTCGCAGTAGGCCATGAAGACTGCCCTGCTGTGGCTCCTGCCCTTTGCTGCAAAACTGCACGCGGATACTGTCGGCTCATGGCAGGCCGTGGATCTTCTCAGCGATGAATTCAACGGCACGGATGTGGACCCCGGAAAATGGAAGCGCGGCAACCCCCAGTGGGATGGGCATCCGCCCGGCTTATTCAAAGATGGAAATGTCCATGTCCGCGACGGACGGCTACGCATCACCATGAAAAGTGAGAGCGGCACCGCAGGCGACGGCACCGCCAGGACCATCTCCTGCGGCTCGCTCGCCAGCCGTGCCCGCATCCGCTACGGTAAATTTGAATCCAGCGTAAAGGCCATGCCCTCAGCCGGTTCCAGCGCCTTCTGGCTGTTCAATCATGAACCCACGCAATGGACTGAACTGGACATCTGCGAACTCTGCGGCGCAGGTGAAAAGTTCTACGGTAAGGTCCACATGAATGCCCACAGCTTCTTCAGCCCGGCCAGTCCCGAACACCATCAGATCCCCGCCGTCCACGAGACAGGAAAAGATCTCTGTGCAGCATTTCATACCTATGGCATGGAGTGGAGCCAGGAGCACGTCTCATGGTATCTGGACGGCACCATGATCCGCCGCATGCCCAATACCCACTGGCATCAACCGCTCTATGTCATCCTCGACAGCAACACCCTTTCAGACTGGTTTGGCATCCCCCCGGCTGCCAGCCTGCCCTCCACCATGGAGGTGGAATATGTCAGGGTCTGGCAATGGAGCGCAGCCAGGGCTGCCGCGCCATCCGCCCCAGCAGTTCCTCCACCTGCTCCATCCGGAGATCCCCCATCAGGCAAACCTGCACCTGCCCCACACGGGTCAGATAGCAACTCCGGGCATTCAGCAAAATCCCTGCAGCTTCTAATCGATCCAGCCACGCTGAAGCCCGCCCTTCCTGCGGCAAAGCCAGAGTGAGCACCGCCGGCGAACTCACCAACTCCGGGTAGGCCACCGCTATCCCCAGTTCCGCCAATCCCCCCCGC
>JAYVJI010000132.1:0-1899 GCA_043769435.1 Verrucomicrobiota bacterium | reverse complement strand
GACATGGCAGATAAATTCCGGGGGGAGCGGGTTGGGCAACACCCCCATTGATAATTGCTTTTTCATCAATCAGCCCGGCACTTCCAACGTTGTGGCTGTTGCCCGGATTGCCAGCGTGCAAAATGTGAGTGGCCATAACTCGATGGCCGGCCTGATGATCCGCGAAGGCCCGGGACCCGATGCCCGTTCCGTCTTCTGCGGGATAACGTCGTGGAATGGCACCCGTGTAATCCTGCGCAGCACCCCCGGCCTTGCTTCCCGCACCGTCTTCATGAATAACGCGAAACTTGCCTTCCCCTTCAGTCCGGTCTGGCTGAGGCTGGAGCGGAGCGGCACCACGTTCACGGCGTCCAGCGCCCCGGACGTGGAAGGACTCCCCGGCTCATTCACGCCGCTGGGGCCGCCATGGACTCTGCCCATGGAATCAGCCTGCCTTGTTGGCCTGGCCGCCACCAGCGGAACGAATGCCAGCCGGGGAACATCCTCGATTGATAGTTTGGCCATCACCCCCTCTTTCGCCAATCTGGCACCTATCGTTGCTGCCTCAGGACCCGTTACGCTGCCGTTGCAGGGCACCGCCACCCTTGCCGGTGCTGTCATGGATGATGCGCTGCCATCCAACTCCGGAGCCGTAACCTCATCATGGCAAAAAATTTCCGGCCCTGGACTGGTCACCTTTGGCTCCTCCGCCAGTCCGGTGACCACGGCTGGATTTTCAGCTCCCGGATTCTATCAACTGCGCCTGAGCGCCGGGGATGGTGAAATCCGCACCTTCCGCGATGTTCTGCTGAGAGTTGCCGGTTCGCCTATCGAAGAATGGCGTGTGGCTAAATTTGGGGAGCTAACAGCCATGCCGGCGCAGTCCGCCGACTCCGCCGACCCCGATCATGACAACGTGAGCAACCTGCTGGAATACGCTCTGAACCTGGATCCTCTCATTCCCAGCGTCCCGGACATCAGTCCTGTGATTTCCGAAGCGGACGGACACCGCTATCCGGGAATAAATGTTGCGCGCAACCCTGATGCCACGGATATCGGTATGGTTATCGAAGCATCGCTCACCCCGGATATTGCTGCTTCATGGGTCACCACCGGCCTGGTTGTGGAAATCGATACTCCCGTCCAACTCCGGGTCCGGACTACCATGCCCATGGATGATAGCCAAAGGCAATTTCTGAGGCTGAAGGTAAGCCGGTGAGTGCGGTCCGGCGAAAGCACCGTTTCGAAATCCTTGACTGGACGGGCGTTCACCATCCGGTATTGGTTCTCCATGATGAATGTGACTACAGGACTTGACCAGTTGGTCGCTCAATCCTTCGCCCCGTTGCGCGGTATGCGGGTTGGCCTGGTGGCTCATCCTGCCTCGGTGGATCGCTCACTGCGGCATGCGATCGATCTTTTTACGAAGGCTCCCGGATTTGTGCTATCAGCTATATTTGGACCCGAGCACGGCCTGTTGGGTCAGGCCCAGGATTTGATCCATGTGGCGGAAACAGAGTCCGCCGGGCACGGCGCAGCAGATGTCAGGCTCTACAGCCTGTATGGCACCAGCGCGGCCAGTCTGCGGCCATCACGGGACAGCCTGCGCGGGCTGGATATCCTGGTGATCGATCTTCAGGACATCGGCAGCCGCTACTATACGTTTCAGGCTACCATGCTCTATTGCCTGGAAGCCGCCCTTCCGCTGGGCCTGCCTGTGATGATCCTGGACCGGCCGAATCCCATAGGTGGTCTAGCGGTGGAGGGACCCGCCCTGCGGGCTGGATTTGAGAGTTTCGTGGGGTGCGCGGACCTGTCCACCCGCCACGGTCTGACCATGGGGGAACTGGCCACACTTTATGTCAGGGACCGGGGGCTGGATGGGGCTGCGCTTAGTGTAGTAAAATGCGGCGGATGGCG
>JAYVJI010000131.1:0-8127 GCA_043769435.1 Verrucomicrobiota bacterium | reverse complement strand
GATCTGTGGCGGAATACGATAGTGGTATTCATGGGCGATCACGGTTACCATCTGGGCGAGAGAGGCTGGTGGAATAAGAGTACGCTCTATGAACGCAGTTGCCGCGTGCCATTCATCGTATGCGCGCCGGGAATGAATCCGGGAGTCTCTGGCGCCCTGACGGAGTTGGTGGATGTTTATCCGACGCTGCTCGATCTGGCAGGCCTAGTGACACCCGCTCACAGACTTGCCGGGGAATCATTCCGTCCGGTGCTGGAGGATCCGGACGTGACCCACAAGGATGCGGCTAGGACTATGGTCACACGTGGAAAGGAAACCGGACGCAGTATCCGGACCGCCCGCTGGAGATACACCGAGTGGAGCGATGGAGCCGCCGGCGCAGAGTTGTATGATCACGACGTTGATCAAGGTGAATGGCACAATCTAGCCTTGCTCCCCGAGCAGGCTGAAAACGTGAAAAAACTGAAGGGACGCCTCGCCGCAGCAGACCCTTGGGAAGCGGAGATAAGCAGGTTGGAAAAGCGCCTGGCATCGGAAAATCATGGGGCCGGAGGCATCGCCTTTGTGGGCAGCAGCACCATGCGGATGTGGGATTTGAAAAAAGGATTTCCAGACCGTAATGATGCCAACTGTGGATTTGGTGGTGCGACGATAGCGGATGATATCCGCTACTTTCAGCGGCTGGTGGGTCCGCTGAAGCCGCGCAAGGTGATCTTCTACTGTGGCGGCAACGACCTCGTGGCAGGCAGACCGCCGGCCCAGGTGTTCGCTGATTTCAAGGCATGGGTGAGGCTTTACCGCAGGCTCGTGCCGGAGGGTAAGGTCATATACCTTGGCATCCGGCCCTGCGAAAGCCGCTCCGCTCTTTTGGGGCTTGAAGAGGACACTAACAACAGGATCGGCCAGTGGATAAAGGCGGAGGCGGCAGACTTCGCCACCTTTGTGGAGACGGCGTCCACAGTGCGGGATGCTGCTGGCAAGCTGCGTCCAGAGCTGTTTCTGGCTGATAAACTTCACCTTAGTGACGCTGGTTACGCGATTTGGAACCGGCTGGTCACGCCCTTTCTGGATTGAGCAGCCGGGCACGGAATGCTGGACGGGAAGCAGGAGGCGCGAGCGCTCCCACAGCCAGTTCAAGTGCCAGTTCGCTTTATTTGTGCGAAGGTCACTTTCCGCTTTCATCACAGTGCATGGGCCGGAACGTAGGGTTTAGTAAGCATAGTCGATCCCACCACCATTGAACGCCTCACAATCACTCGGTCAAAACCTCAGCCAGCAGCAAAAGCTTTCTCCGCAATTACAGCAGAGTCTGCAAATCCTGCAGGTGCCTGTATTTGAACTCGCGCAGATGATCAATGCTGAGCTGACGGTCAATCCAGTGCTGGAACTGGATACTAACGATGTTTCCTTTGACCAGGAACAAGCGGATGCAGATCTGGCCAATGATGATTTTGCAGCAGAGTTTGATCACCTTTCACGCATGGATGATGAGTGGCAGACGTGGCTGCAGCAGAGTGCGGGCACCCGCTCACCGCGGACAGCAGAGGATGAGGACCGCCGGCAGTTCCTCTTCGACAGCCTTTCCACGCCTGTCACGCTGCAGGAACACCTCATGCAGCAGCTGGGAATGGTGGATTGCAGCCCAAGGATCAGATTGCTCGTGGAGTTGATCATTGGCAGCCTTGATGACCGGGGCTTCACCGGCTCCACCCTCGAGGAAATGAGCCTGGATATGCGGCTGCCCCTGGCAGACCTGCAGGAGGCCAAGGCCATAGTGCAAAGCTTTGACCCCCCGGGAGTAGGCGCGGAATCACTGAAGGAGTGCCTGCTTCTCCAACTCATCCGCAACGGCATGGAGCACAGTCTGGAGGCCAGGATCGTGACCTCCCACTTGGACGATCTGGGCAAGCACCGGTTTCCGGTTATTGCTAAAAAGCTGGGGGTCACGCCTCATGAAATCACCAGAGCGGCCGAATCCATCGGAATGCTCAATCCAAGGCCGGCCAGCGCTTTCTCCAACGCGCCGCAGCAGATGATTTCCCCGGATCTCAGCGTGGAATACAGCGCGGGAAAATTCCTCGTGGTCATGCATAATGAACAGATACCCCGCCTCCGCATCAGCAATACCTACAAGGACATCATGGCGCAGCCTTCCGGAGGCGCTGATGTGAAGGAATACATCCGCGACAAAATCAGAAGCGGCAAGTTTCTGATTCGCAGCATCGAACAGAGGCAGCAAACCATTCAGAAAATCGCGGAGGAAATCGTCGCCCGCCAACACTCCTTTTTTATGGAGGGGCCATCCGCGCTCAAACCCATGACCATGGCCTCAGTGGCGGCTACTGTGGGCGTGCATGAAACCACCGTAAGCCGCGCCATCGCCGGAAAATACATGGCCACTCCGCAGGGTATCCTAGAGATGCGGTCTTTCTTTACGGCAGGACTGAGCACCGAAGAAGGCGGAGAGCTGTCCAATACCAGCGTCAAAGCTGCCCTGGCGGAGTTGATCCGTGCCGAGGACCCCTCGAGCCCGCTGAGTGACGATGAACTGGGCAAGCTGCTTAACGAAAAGGGCATCCACATCGCCCGACGCACGGTGGCCAAATACCGCGAGGCTCTGGGCATTCTTTCCAGCAGCATGCGGCGGAAATTCTAGCCGGCGCGGCCCTGCATTTCCGAAGGTTTTCAAGGTTTTCACCTGTGAAGGCGGAGCCATTGGCGATTCTCTCCAGCCAGCATCGGAAAAACGGATGCCCCTGCGTAGCCCCCATGATGCCATCCTCCATCTAGGGCGCCTAGCTGACAGATTAACGGAGACCGCCATGATCGGCAAGATCGGCAAGACCAAGGCAACTTTTTGTCCACCTCTTTTTATCTGCGTCGTCACCACCCGATTCTGATTCTGATTCTTTTGATTCTGCATTCGGTGCAAAATCCTCTTGCACACGTAGCAGACGACACTAGGAACGCGGTCCCGCAGCGCGGGCTGTGATCACCGTTCCACCTGCGGTATCCCTGCAAACACGGGTAGTTAGCTCAGTTGGTAGAGCAGCGGACTTTTAATCCGTTGGTCCTGGGTTCGAGTCCCAGACTGCCTACTTTGTTTGTTTGAAAATGTCCTCACCTATTACCATTCTGATCGCAGGTTGCGGCTACGTAGGGCAGGCACTGGCCCGGGCCGCACAGGCGCAGGGGTTTGCTGTCATGGGCATCACCCGCTCAGTTGATTCTGCGGCAGCGCTGAGCAATGGAGGCATACCCTGCACTGCGGCAGATCTCTCGGAGGTGTCCAGTCTAGCCTTGGTCGCGCAGCAGCTAGCCGGCCGGGACGTGAGGATAGTCCACTGCGCAGCCGGAGGGAAAGGCGGCGGCCCGGATGCCTACCGCAAAGTCTATCTAGAGGGGTTGCAGCATTTGCTCATGGCCTTCCCCGCGGCCAGCCGTGTGCTCTTCACCTCCAGCAGCAGCGTCTACCCGCAGATCGATGGCTCAGTGGTGACGGAAACCTCTGCTGCGGCCCCGGAGCGCGGGACAGGACTGGTCCTCCGGGAGACGGAAAACATCACACGGAACGCCTGCGGCTGTGTGCTGCGGCTGGCCGGGATCTATGGGCCAGGCCGGAGCGTCCTGCTCAGGAATTTTCTCGACGGCACCAGCACTGTGGATGTACGCACTGAAGCCCCTGCCACTCCCGACGGGCGGTGGGTGAACCAAATCCACCGTGACGACGCCGCCGCCGCCATGCTGCACCTGCTGACTTCTCTGCCCGGAAGCGCTTTCCATGGCGCGCTTTTTAATGCCGCCGATTCCTGCCCGATGCTCCAGCGCACGCTTTACACGGCCCTCAGTGAGCGGTTTGCCCTTCCGATGCCACCGGATGCCCTGCCGGATTTTGGCAGGAAGCGGGGCTGGACTAACAAAAGGGTAAGCAATGCCGCGCTTCTCGCCGCCGGCTGGAGTCCCCGGTTTCCCTCATGGCTGGATGCGCTGGACTACTACGGCACTGCTCTCGCTGCCGTCCGGGATTCTAATTAATTTTGGTGAGTCAGCCCTGCCATCGCGGCACAGCTGATGTCTTTTCCGGTGGACACTCCCGATGTGGCCAATTAGGACGCCTTTTACCCCGATTTTTTTCACCACCATCCACCAGTAAAATACATGAGCCAGGCAGATTTCGGATTGATAGGACTAGCAGTTATGGGCCAAAATCTGGTCCTTAATGTAGAGAGCCGCGGCTTCACCGTCGCGGTCTATAATCGCACGACGGCCACCACCGACGAATTCATCGCTAAAAACCCCGGCAAAAAACTGATTGGAGCGAAGTCCTTGGAGGATTTCGTCCACAGCCTCAAGAGCCCCAGAAAAATCCAGATCATGGTCAAGGCCGGGGGACCGGTAGATGCTGTGATAGAGCAACTCATCCCGCTGCTGGCGGAGGGAGACATCATCATCGACGGAGGCAACAGCCTCTATACGGACACCGAGCGCCGGGATGCCTACCTAGCCGGCAAAGGTCTCCGCTTCATCGGTGCCGGTGTTTCCGGCGGTGAAGAGGGCGCCAGAAAGGGCCCCAGCATTATGCCGGGTGGACCACTGAGTACATGGGAGGTCATGAAGCCCGTGTTTGAAAGCATAGCGGCTAGAGTTGATGGCGAGCCCTGCGTCATCCACATCGGCCCGGGCGGCGCCGGTCACTATGTGAAAATGATACATAACGGTATCGAGTACGGCGACATGCAGCTCATCTGCGAAGCCTATAACATCTTCAAACACGCCGGATTTTCCACGGCTGAAATAGCCGCCATTTTCAATCAATGGAATGAAGGCGATCTCCAGAGCTACCTCATTCAAATCACAGGCAAAGCGCTGGAGCAAGTCGATCCTGCGACGGGCACTCCCATCGTGGAACTCATAGTAGATAAGGCCGGTCAGAAAGGAACTGGTCAGTGGACCTTGCTGAATGCCGCAGAAAACGCCGTGGTTATTTCCACGATCAATGCGGCAGTGGAAGCCCGGATTCTTTCCTCCCAGAAAAGCCAGCGTGTCGTCGCCAGCACGCAGCTGGCCGGCCCCGTGCCCGCCATCCCCGGCGACAAGGCGGCCCTAGTGAACAAAGTGCATGACGCCCTCTACGCCTCGAAGATTATCAGCTATGCGCAGGGGCTCGACCTCATCAAAACCATGGGTGAGAAAAAAAGCTGGGGACTGGATCTCGGACGTATCGCTTCCATATGGCGCGGAGGTTGCATCATCCGGGCCCGTTTCCTGAACCGCATCACAGACGCCTACCGCGGAAATCCAGGGCTGGTCAATCTGATGCTCGATCCATTCTTCAAGGATCTCCTGAGCCAGACCCAGCAAAACTGGCGTGAGGTAGTTTCCCTCGCTACCCTCAGCGGCATTCCCGTTCCCGCTTTCAGCGCCAGCCTCGGCTACTATGACAGCTATCGGGCCGCCCGCCTCCCGGCAAATCTCCTGCAGGCCCAGCGCGACTTTTTCGGTGCCCACACCTATGAGCGCACGGACAAGCCCGCTGGCGAAATGTTCCATACCGACTGGCCGGAAGTCATTGGGTGACCACCCTAGCAGAGGGATTTCATAGAGCATTCCGCATGTCCGGGCACCCGGCAATTGCCTCTTTTCAAGCGTTCCTTATCCCGCTAACCTGACCCATGGGCTTGCTCTGTAACATCGCATCTGTATTCCTAAATCCCCGCATCACCTCCGGCGCGCTGCTCCTGGCCACAGCCGGTATGGCAGTGGCGGGACACAGCATCCGTGTCCCTGTGGCGGACAGTTTTGAGCTTCCGGTGGGTAGGGGCACCGGCAGCGGATACTATGTCTTTCGCGGCTACGCTCCCAATGGGCATCAGGGCGAGGACTGGAACGGAAACGGCGGTGGCAATACAGACCTGGGCGATCCCGTCACATCCACTGCGGACGGGGTAGTTGTTTTCTCCGACGACTACCTCCGGGGCTGGGGAAACGTCGTCATTGTCCGCCACAGCTACCGTGACAGCGCGGGAAACATGAAAATGGTGGATAGTCTATACGGCCACCTCGACCAAAGGACTGTGCGTGTCTATCAGGTCGTGAAGCGGGGCCAGCAGGTCGGCACCATAGGCACTGCTCATGGTAAATACTACGCCCACCTCCATTTTGAAATGCGCAAAAACCTGAAAATCGGGATGCAGCGCATGAGCTATGCGCAGGACTACTCCAACTACTTCAGCCCCCGGCAGTTTGTCGCCCAGAACCGCACCCTCAAAGGCGGGGACATGGTGGATATGCCGGTGGATACCTTTGCCGGTCAGGGTGGTTCGCTGCCCAATGATCCCCCCCCGAAACGCCCCGAACTAGTAAAACGCCGCAACGATGTGGTCCCTGCCGATCCCGGACCAAAGCCCGCCGCCAACCCTGCCGCCGTCGCCAGGCGTGAGGAGGATATCCGCCGCAAACGGGAAGCCGAAATGGCCCGGATCATCGACGAAAACAGCAAAAAAGTAGCAGCCATGCGCGACGAAGACATGGATGGTTTCTGGGATCGACTCCGCAAAAAACTAGGCAAGAAAAAGTAATCCTTCATGGAATGGCGGCGGGCATGAGATTGTGACTGCGGATGGAGCTTGGAGTATGTGGGAAACTCAATAGACGCCCAAATGTAGCCGACGCTCCGCTCGCAGAAAGCACGCCCCGCGCCGTGGCCCGCGGAGCCGTTCGCTGCAGCACATGGGTAGGGTTAGGCCATTCGTCGGCTTGGGATTTTGGGTTCAGTCGCGAGTTCCATTGGCGTAGTATTACTGCATTCATTTTGAGCCTAACGTTTGAACCCCGCCACCAGCTATGGCTATGGCCGTGTTGACGCTTTGAATTTCAGAGCAAAACTCCCCGCCATTGCTGGTTGGCTGCGGTGATCTTGTTCTGCTTGCGGATACCAGATATTAGCTTTGCGCTCTGCGCTTCCAGAACAGTGCGGTGGCTCCAACTATGAGGGCTAAACTGCTGGGCTCTGGAATCGTTGTCACGGTAAACGTGCCGTCTAAATTTCCCTCCCGGTGCTCAAGCCAAGAAAGCTCGTGGCTGGATTCCTCCGTGCGAAGCGATATTTGATAGCCGCCCCGGCTGACGATCAACAAATCCCTTCGTGTTGGTGTGCATGGGATGAGCTAGCGGGGAGGGCAACTTGGTGGGCTTGCTGCGGAGATTCTGCAATGGATATGTATAGAACTTCCGCCGGGAAGCGTCGATGACACGACAGATGCCATGTGACGCTGAACACCCAATAGCTCATGGCGACGACTGGCACCATCATCGCAGCACGCCGCCACCACCCCGTGGGCCCCCTGGGCACACTAAAGCGACGGCAAATCCACCGCATTATTACCGCGAGTGGCCAAACAACCACCAGTGAAAGACAGAGACCAGCGAAAACAAATAAGCCCGCCAATCTGTCCTTAGTGGCCCATGCGACCAATCCAAAAAGGCCAAGGCCCATCCATGCGACCGGACAGCAGTGACAGCGGTGACAGCGGTGGGGAACAGTGATTTTCATTCGATGGAGGTGACGAAGACTCGATTCTTGGGCGAACGACTCAAGCGCTGGGGCGGGAGTGAGCGTTGAGACGGGAAGGATGGTTAAAGTTACGGAAAGCATGGCCTACAGAGCCGCCCCAGCGGTTGACCAGCAGCGTCTCTGTTCGGCCTTGTGTGGTCCAGGACCTGCTGTGGTCTGGTCATGATGGTGAATCAGTCGATGTAGTGGTGGGTGCAGTCTTACTGTCAGCGGGAGCAGGAATGAGCCGGTCAATCCATCGCCACGCAAATTTAAAGACAAGCTTGAGGAGCAGCAGACTAAGCAGAATAGAAACCAAGCACGACAATAGACCGCCAATAACAGTGCCTATATCGATAGGCCCGATCAGTAAGCGGATGTCGGCAGAGCCACCGACTAGACTGAAAAGTGGGTCGATGATTCCGACTCGGACTCGCCCAGTAAGGTCACCAACAGAGTAGGCGACGATCTGCGCAGTCACGAGTAAAGTCACAATGTAACGGGCATTAGGCATAAACTGGGGAGATGTCTCGTTGTGTGTTGTTGGTTGGGCGAACGACCCCAAGCTCAGCGAC
>JAYVJI010000130.1:0-4174 GCA_043769435.1 Verrucomicrobiota bacterium | reverse complement strand
GCTCCGCTGGAGGACCTCGGGCTCATCATCGTCGATGAGGAACATGAGGGCAGCTATAAGCAGGACAGCCCGCCGCGCTATCATGCGCGGGATGTGGCGGTGGTGCGGGCGAAGCTGGAAGGCTGCGCCATTCTGCTGGGAAGTGCCACGCCGGGCTTGGAGTCGTGGCACAACACCTCCACTGGCAAGTATAAGCTGATCTCCATGACCGTACGGGCAGACGGTGCGGAACTGCCGCTGACCCGGGTCATCGACATGCGTCTGGAACGCCGCCGCACTGAAAAGGGAACCCCCGCTATACTCAGCGAGCAACTGCGCCTCGCGATCACGCGGCGGCTGGAGCGGATGGAGCAGGTCATCCTGTTTCTCAACCGCCGGGGATTCGCCGGCAGCATCCAGTGCCACGCCTGCGGGGTGGCGGTGAAGTGTAAGCACTGTGCCGTCAGTATGACCCTGCACAAGGGCTTGGATCGCCTTGTCTGTCATGTGTGCGGGTTTCAACGCCTGCCGCCGCGCCGCTGTCCGGAGTGTCAGGATCCCGGGATTCTCCTGGCGGGCTATGGTACCGAGCGGGTGGAGGAAACCCTGCGCAGGACGTTTCCTCAGGCCAGGATAGCGAGGATAGATACTGACTCCATGTCCGCGAAACACAGCCTGCGGGATACCCTAGCGGCTTTCAAAGCCCGCAAGCTGGATATGATCATCGGCACGCAAATGATCGCCAAAGGGCTGCACTTTCCCGGGGTGACCCTAGTGGGAGTGCTCAATGCAGACCTCACTCTGAACCTGCCGGACTTCAGGGCCGGCGAGCGGACCTTCTCACTCCTCACGCAGGTGGCCGGACGCGCGGGGCGAGGCGGACTTACCGGCGAAGTCATCATCCAGACATTCAGCCCACATTCGCCCTCCGTCCAGTATGCGCGGCACCATGACTATGCGGGATTCAGCCTGCAGGAACTCGAAATCCGGCGGCAATGCGGCTATCCTCCCTATGGTCACGCAGTGCTCCTGACCTGCCGCAGCGAGCATGAGGCCACCGCGTCATTCACCATGACAACCCTGCACAAGCGACTCCAAGAGGGACTACCCGAGGGCATCCTCATGAGTGATCCCAACCCCAGCCCCCTCGAGCGCAGTCACAATCAGTTCCGCTTTCAGGTCCTACTCCGCGCCCGCACGGCCGGGGCCATCACCAGAGTTTTGCCGCGCGCCATAGACCGCACGGGAATCCCAAAATCAGTGACCCTGACGATAGATGTGGACCCGGTATCGCTGGCCTGATCTGAGAGGAAGCTACAACTTCTGATTTGTTAGAAAACGCAACGAGTCACGCAGCCGGGCAAGCTCAGGCTTCAGGTGATGGCAGGAACCCCAGCGCGGCCAGCAGGTAGTAAACACCGCCGCAGGCCACCAGGGCGGAGCCGGCTATCAACGACCATTTTCTGAAGTTTTCCTGCCAGAGATCACGTCCTATTTTCAACAATCCGGACGCGGGGGCTACGATGCACAGGTGCCCTACCTCCACGCCTATGCAGAAGGCGATGACGCCCCGGACGACCCTGCCTGTGTCGATACCTTCGAGGCTGGCGAGGAGCGCACCGGCGAGGCCCATGCCGTGCACAAGCCCGAAGCCGAAGGCCACGAGCATGCGTCTCCCGCTCATAGCGCTGTCAGGAAAAAATATATTCTCCAGCGCCACTATGATGATACTGGCGGCGATGCAGGGCTCTACTATATGCGCAGGCAAAAGCGGAGACCCATGCCAAACTGTGAGGGAAACCGTCAGCGAATGAGCTACGGTAAAGATCCCGATAACCTTGAAGACCTCCCAGAAGCTGCGCAGCGCCAGCACAAGGGCGACGGCAAAGAGTAAATGATCCCAGCCGATCAGCACATGGTGCAGACCCTCTCTGAAAAAGGAACCGATGTCGTCGCCCATAATTGCCAGCATCAGGTTATTTGAAGAGCCCGCCGATGACGTCCTTGGCCTTATCCATGATGTCTCCACTGCCGTCGCCCTGGAGAGCGCCGTCAACGAGACCCTTGACGCCGTCAGGGAGCTTATCCTTTACAAAGCCCAGCACAGTTTCGATAATGCCGTCGGCCTTGGCGGCATCGATACCGAATTTTTCGCAGATCAATTTTTTGAGTTCGTCCATAGACTGTTTATTTTGTTGTTAGTGGTCAGGGAGAGTTAAAGCCGGATGTCTGTAGCCTTCAGCTCGGTGGCTGGAAAGTGGATAAGCATTTCTTTCTCATAAATCCACAGGGCGAAAACACCAGCGGCAATTCCTGCCGCAATGGTCAGGGCACATAGCATATCACCGAGGCCGCCCTTGCTGCGCAGGATCAGTGCGGCCAGTGCACAGCCAGCCATGGCGTAGAATACCCACTGGTATTTCCGCACCGCTGCCGTGTGCGCCTGCCAGGCAGCAGTGTCCTCCTTCAACACGGTGGCCGGGGCTGCCTTGGGGCGCCAGTGAACGACCGGATAAATGGATGCACAGCTGATGATGATAAGTATAAGCGCGGTGATCTGAGCCCGCCCGTCCTTCCACCACCACAGCGCTGCGGCAAAGGCCACTACACCCAGCGCCAGCCCCCAGAAAAGGAGGTGGCCTCCCGCGACTGCGAGAAAGTCTTTATTGGCTAGCTGGGACAGAATGGACTTCAGTTCCTTGATCATAGTGTTAGAATAACTCCGGCTGATTCGGTTTTTCCAGGGGAATAGGCGCCCCGATTTTACGGTAGGCCGCAGGCATCGCCATACGTCCACGGGGCGTCCGCTTCAGGAAACCCTTCATGATAAGATAGGGCTCGTGAACCTCCTCCAGAGTGGTCGGGTCCTCGCCCACGGCTACCGCTACTGAGCTGAGCCCCACGGGGCCGCCGTCAAATTTATGAATCACAGCATCCAGAATGCGCTTATCCATCTCGTCCAGACCATCCGCATCTATGTCCATGAGCGTCAAAGCCGCATCCGCAACGGGAGCGTTGACGATGTTATCCGCCCGGACCTGGGCGTAGTCTCTGACAAACCGCAGCAGCATGTTCGCCACGCGGGGCGTCCCCCGGGCACGGGCGGCTATCTCTTTGGCACCACCTGGTTCGATGCTGATGTCTAACAGTCCAGCGCTCCGCTCGATGATGGCGGTGAGGTCCTCCAGACCATAATAATCCAGCCGGTTGATCATGCCAAACCGGCTGCGCAGCGGCGCCGTGAGCATCCCGCTGCGGGTGGTGGCGCCAGCCAGCGTGAAGCGGGGCAGCGGCAACTGGATGCTGCGTGCATTGGGCCCCTGGTCGATGATGATGTCCAACTTATAGTCTTCCATCGCCGGGTAGAGGTATTCCTCCAGCTTTGGGTGCAACCTGTGGATCTCATCGATGAAGAGCACATCGCCACGCTCCAGCTTCGTCAGGATGGCCGCGAGGTCACCGGCCTTCTCGATCTGTGGTCCATTGCAGGTGTGAAGCGTAGATCCCACGCTGGCGGCGATGATGTGAGCTAGGCTGGTTTTCCCCAGCCCCGGGGGCCCGCAGAGCAGCACGTGGTCCAACACATCACCCCGTTGCCGCGCCGCCTCCACGCGCATCATCAGCAGATCGACTACTTTTTGCTGCCCCACAAACTCGCTGAAAGCCGGCGGGCGCAAAGAAATGTCAAACGCCGTGGTAGGGGCGCTCGTGGCTTCCTGATAAAAATGATCTCCTTGTTCTGACACTGTCATGACCTGAAGAGAGGTATCCCGCATTTCCAGTGCGAATTCCCGGAGAATCCAAGACTTGCCGACAACTGCCGACGGGTGAGGTTAAAATAAGAGCATGCGAAATTCAAGCCTTGTCCCACGTAAAATATACAAAATCATTCAGCCTCTACAGGGCTTCAGGATCAACCCCCAAGTCAACGAGCTTTTGACGCAACACCTCCGCCTTAGCCAGCGCATCATCCTTCAGTCGCAATGCCTCTTCCTTCAGCCGCAGTGCCTCTTCCTTCATGTCCCGCTCCTCTTCCTTCAGGCTCAGGGCCTCTTCCTTCAGTCGCCGCTCCACTTCATTCAGCCGCAGTGCCTCTTCCAGATCGGCGATGTAAGTCGCCACCGCCTTTTCGGCTTCATTGCTCTCGATCACTGCCGTGCGTTGTTCTGGTGTGAGCCCGTCCCATAGGCTCCGC
>JAYVJI010000129.1:0-7413 GCA_043769435.1 Verrucomicrobiota bacterium | reverse complement strand
TGAAGCCAGGCCAAGGCGGACGGGTAGCACGCGCCGCCGGTCAGTCCGCTATATTGAGCAACCGCGAAGGGGAATATGCCCTGTTAAAAATGCCTTCCGGAGAAATCCGTCGCATTCACACCCGTTGTTATGCCACCGTCGGCGTCGTTGGAAACAGCGAACACATGAATGTGGTTTCCGGCAAGGCAGGCCGCACGCGTTGGAAGGGAATCCGCCCTACTGTCCGCGGCATGTGTATGAACCCTGTTGATCACCCCAATGGTGGAGGTGAAGGGCGCTCCAAGTCGGGTGGTGGACGGCAGCACCTTCTCAGTCCTTGGGGTCACGCCAAAGGTCAAAAGACACGCAAAAAATATCACCAGACAGATCGCTTCATCGTTCAGCGCCGCAACGCCAAGAAGTCTCTCTAATCACTTAATTTCGCTACACTGATATCATGGGCCGCTCCCTCAAAAAAGGACCTTACGTCGACCAAAAACTGCTCGGCAAAATCGACAAACAAAACGAATCAAGCATAAAGCGCCCAATCAAAACTTGGGCACGTGCTTCCATGATTACTCCCGATTTTGTCGGCCACACTTTCATGGTCCACAACGGCAAGGACTTCATTAGCGTCTACGTCACTGAAAATATGGTCGGACACAAACTGGGCGAGTTCAGCCCTACCCGTATTTTCAAGGGACACGGCGCCCATACCGCCAAGGTTTCCAAGTAATCACTTATCATCAATGTTCCCCTTCCCGATCACCCGGACTTTGCCTGCAGCGCTTCTCGTTGCTTGTGGCTTCGTGGTCGTCGCCCAGGAGAGCATTCCGGAAACTACGCCAGAGCTGCGGACACCGGCCCAGCCACAAATTCGGGCACTGGCTGTAGCGCTGGCTGCCTCCAATGAGAGACTGGCACTGGCTGAATCTGAACGGGATCGCTTGACCCTCCAAATCGAATCGTTGGGAATGGCTGCTATCAAAGGAGACCAGCGCGGGCTTCAGGAGCGCTTCCTGAAGTGCGTGGCAGCCCTGAGCCAGTCTGAAAAGCAACGCCAGCAGCTCGTAGATTCCTCCGCCCGGCTGGCTGAGTCCGCCGCAGCGCTCTTTGGCTCGCCGACAGATCCCACGGTGCGCACTGCACTTGAAGCGGCTATCAAAGATGCCAACTCAGTTCTCGCTGAGCAAAAATCCGGCGACGTGCCAGTCTCTCTCAAAGCCGCCCGCGTCGTTTCTTACAAGAGCAATCTCGCCCTTGCGGTAGCCAACGCAGGTTCCCTGTCAGGTTTACGCATGGGAACACCGATTGAAATACTCCGCAGCGGCACAAAAGTTGGCTCCGGAATAATAGTTGATCTCCGGGACAGAATTTCCGGCGTGCTGGTCACCAATGGTGAATCAGCAATAAAAACCGGCGATTCCATCGCCCCGGAGGCATCTAGCACCGCTGCCTCCACTCCCTCTTCCTCTAAATCTTCCAAACAGTAAGTTTCTCCATCTCATGGACGTCAAAGCACTCACAAAATACGCCCGTATCTCATCAATGAAGGCCCGCCAAGTTGGCAAGGAAATTCAGGGACTCTCCGTCTCTGATGCCCTCAACATCCTGCAGGTCACCCCAAGGAAAGCGGCTCACCTCTTCAACAAGACTCTAAAGAGTGCCGTGGCTAATGCGGAGCATAACCATGAGATCAGCGTAGATCGGCTCAAGGTAAAAGTCGCCGTAGCCACCACAGGCCCAGTCCAGAAACGGATCAAACCCATGGCTCGCGGCAGTGCTGGTTCGATCCGCAAGCCGACCGCTCACATTCTCGTTATCGTTAGCGACGAAGCGGGAGATAAAGTTTCCAAATAATACATCCACAGACCTTTTATGGGACAAAAAGTAAATCCGATAGGTTTCCGCCTAGCAGTCACAAAAGACTGGCGCTCCAAATGGTTCGCCAGTAAGCAGGACTTTGCCGGCTTCCTGCACAGCGACATAAAAATCCGCAAATATTTGAAGGAAAAGCTTCAGTTTGCTGCCCTGTCCCGCATCCAGATTGAGCGGGCATGGAATAGCGTTCGGGTTACCTTGTTCACGGCTCGCCCGGGACTGGTCATTGGACGCAAAGGCTCAGAGATTGAGGTCATGAACGCCGCGATCAGCGATATGTCCGGTGGCAAGCAGGTCAAAATTGACATCTTTGAAATCAAGCAAGCAGAACTGGATGCTCAACTTGTAGCAGAGAATGTTGCCGTTCAGCTGGAACGCCGGATCTCCTTCCGCCGTGCCATGAAGCGGGCTGTGCAAACTGCCATGGACTTTGGAGCCCTTGGGATCAAAATTCGTGTTAGTGGGCGTCTAGGTGGTGCCGATATCGCCAGATGTGAATGGTACCGCGAAGGCAAAGTGCCACTTCAAACGCTCCGTACTCCTATCGATTATGGCTTCACCGAAGCACACACCGTTTACGGACGCATTGGGATCAAGTGCTGGGTAAACCGGAAGATCGGTGAAGACGGCCAAGTCGAATCAAGCAAGCCAGCAGGTGAGCGTCGGCCTCGTGGCCCACGTAAGGACGGTGACCGCCGTGGCCCCGGTGGGCCTGGTGGCCCAGGAGGAAATCGCGGTCGAGGCCCCCGCCGGGACTCTCCTGAGGGCGGCTTTGAAGCCCCGCCCGCCGAAGCAGCACCAGAAGCGGCAGCTCAGTAAAGTTTTAATTTTCAACTCTAATTTAATTTAGTTATGGCACTCATTCCCAGCAGAGTAAAGCACCGCAAAACACAGCGGGGCAGTCGCTCCGGCAATGCCCAGCGCGGCACGACGGTGGCGTTCGGCGAATTTGGTCTTCAGACCCTTGACAGGGGTTGGATCAAGAACAACCAGATTGAAGCCTGTCGTGTCGCTGTTACACGGAACCTGAAAAGAAAAGGTAAGGTCTTTATCCGCATTTTTCCTCATAAACCCGTAACCGCGCGGCCTCCGGAAACACGGATGGGTAAAGGTAAGGGCTCTCCGGAATTCTGGGTTGCTGTAGTGCGCCCTGGAAATATGCTTTTCGAGGTCGCCGGTGTGCCAGAATCACTTGCGCGGGAATCATTCCGGCTTGCCGCCAACAAGCTTGGGCTTCGTACCCGATTCGTCAGACGGAATGCGCAAGCCTGAGCCTCAAAACACCCTATTTTTATTATGAAAATTAAAGAAATACGCGAGAAGTCCCCGCTGGAACTGGTCACAGCCCGGCAAAGCATGAAACACGAAATCCTTAACTTGCGCATTCAACAAAAGAGTGGTCAGCTTGAGAATCCGGCCCGGTTGCGCACCCTGCGGCGTGGAATCGCCCGAATTGAAACGGTTCTCACAGAAGCCGCGACTAAATCGGCATCCGCCGCCCGGTAATTATTACCATCATTTTCCCTTTCCTTTTTCATGTCTGAAAATACTGTTACTGAAGACGTCCGTGGACGCCGCAAAACGCGGGTGGGCGTCGTCCTGTCCGACAAAATGGACAAGACCATCGTGGTGGCCGTCGTCCGCCGAGTGCCCCATCCCAAATTTGGCAAAATCGTCAAGCGCACCACCAAGCTGTACGCTGCTGATGACAATAGCGAAGCCAAGAAGGGTGACCGCGTCCGCGTGACGGAATGCAGGCCCCTGAGCAAGCTTAAACGCTGGCGCCTCATTGAGGTGCTCAAGCACTGATTTTTTTAGTTAGTTAGTCATTAACATTAGCCAAACCACAGCCTGAATTTACTATTATGATACAAATGGAATCCAAGGTGCAGGTGGCGGACAACACGGGAGCACGTGTTGCCAAAATGATCGGAGTCATCGGCAAGCGCACGCGCATTGCACGGATCGGCGACATCATTACGGCACACATCCGTGAAGCCACGCCCACCGGCTCTGTCAAAAAAGGAGAAGTCGTGAAAGCCGTTGTCGTGCGGACAAAATACCCAATCCGGAGGGATGACGGTAGCGTTCTGCGCTTTGATAGCAATGCTATCGTAGTGATTGACAAAGACCAAAACCCGAAGGGAACCCGCATTTTTGGACCGGTGGCCCGTGAGTTGCGCGACAAGAACTTTATGAAAATCATTTCCCTTGCCCCCGAGGTGCTCTAAGTTATGGCTACTTCTGCTCACGTCAAAAAAGGCGACAATGTCATTGTGCTCGCTGGCGCCAAGGCCATCAAAGGCAAATCAGGCAAAATCCTTAGAGTGATACCTGCGAAAAATCAAGTTATCATTGAGGGTGTCCGGATTATCAAAAAGCACCAAAAAGCAAACCAGGCTCATCCTCAGGGTGGCATCCTGGAGCGGGAAGGCCCGGTTCATATTTCCAATGTGCGGCTTGTGGAGGCTCCGGTTGAAGCGAAGCCAGTAGCTAAGAAAACCGCCAAAAAAACAAAATAGTCCCTGAAATTAAAGGATATGGAACCAGCTTTAAAGAAATTGTATAAAGACAAAGTCGCTCCGGCGCTAATGAAGAAACTCGGTGTTACCAACATCCACGATGTCCCCCGCATTGAGAAAGTTGTCGTAAACTGTGCTTTTGGAAAAGCGGCGGATCGCAAGCAGGCTGCAGAGGATGCGGTCAACGATGTTCGTGCCATCACCGGGCAAAAGCCGGTCGTGACCAAAAGCAAAAAGGCGATCGCCAATTTCAAGCTCCGCGAAGGTGAGCCGCTTGGTGTGAAGGTAACTCTCCGCAACGCGATCATGTGGGAATTCCTTGAGCGGTTGATGCGTATGGCATTGCCTGTTGTGCGTGACTTCCGCGGCGTGAGCCCCAAGGCCTTTGACGGTAAAGGAAATTACACGCTCGGCATAGTCGATCAGTCTATTTTCCCTGAAATCGAAATTGACAAAGTGAAGCGTGTTCTTGGCTTTGACATCTGTATAGTAACAACTGCGACCACCGATGAAGGTGGCCGGGAGTTGCTCCGCGCTCTGGGAATGCCATTCCGGGACAACAAAGCAGCAGCTGCCAAAGAGGGCGGTCAAGCCGCCTGAACTCAACAACAAGGAAACACCTAACTTAAGAGATTCCAATGGCAGCATTGTCCGATCCAATTTCTGACTTCCTCACCCGCTGGAAGAACGCAAGTTCTGCCCGCAAAGAGGATTTCACCGCTCCTTACAGCCGCATCAAAGCGGAAATCGCCCGCATTCTTCAAGAAGAGGGTTATATTTGGTCCTATGAAGTGGATACCGCCGGAAAATTTCCGGTGCTCCGCATCAAGACGAAATACAACGGCACCCGTGCCGTGCTCAACGGTATCACCCGTGTTTCTTCACCGGGCCGCCGTCGTTATGTGCAAGTCGACGAGATCCCGCGGGTTCTCGGTGGGCTTGGTATTGCCATCCTCAGCACGTCCCGTGGACTCATGAGTGGTGGACAGGCCCGCAAACAGCGTGTGGGCGGGGAACTCCTCGCCTTTGTCTGGTAACATCAATTCCGAATAAATTCAATGTCCCGAGTAGGAAACAAATTAATTAGCGTACCGTCCGCCGTCACCATCAAGGATGACAAAGGAACCGTGCACGTCGAAGGACCCAAAGGCAAACTTAGCTATGTGCTGCCCCAGGGAATATCCCTGAGTCAAGAGGGAGCCAATCTCTCTGT
This sequence comes from Verrucomicrobiota bacterium, assembly GCA_043769435.1. Taxonomy (GTDB): domain Bacteria; phylum Verrucomicrobiota; class Verrucomicrobiia; order Verrucomicrobiales; family V1-33; genus JAYVJI01. The sequence goes on along the minus strand of JAYVJI010000129.1, from coordinate 1,818 downwards.
GAAGCGCAGCAGCGACGAACGCCGACAGAAATCCCTCCACGGCACCAGTCAGCGCCTGATTTCCAACATGATCAAGGGAGTCAGTGATGGCTTTGTCCGCGATCTGGAGATTCATGGAACCGGCTTCCGTGCGGCAGTGAAAGGCAGTGCTCTTGACCTCAGTCTTGGTTACAGCCATCCACTCCTCCACCCGATCCCCGCCGAGCTGAAAGTTACGGTCACAGACAATACCAAGATTAAGGTCGAAGGTATTGATAAGCAGAAGGTTGGTCAGTTCGCTGCCGACGTCCGCAACTACTACCCGCCAGAGCCATACAAAGCTAAGGGCGTTCGTTATGTCGGCGAGCATATTCGCCGTAAAGAAGGTAAAAAAGTCAAATAATCCGGTAAACGGTACAACATCAATTTGGTTCTATGGCCATCAATCGCAAAGAAATTCGCCGCCGGATTCACACCCGGATCCGGAAAAAGCTCGCCGGCACAACCGAGCGCCCACGTCTGGCAATTCATTTTTCCAATAAAAATGTCTATGCGCAGGTTATCGACGACGTGAAGCACGTCACAATCGCCTCAGCGAGCACGCTCGTCAAAGGTGCCGGATCGGGTTCTAACATCGAAGCTGCCACCACGATTGGCAAGCTTGTGGCGGAACGGGCTCAGGCGCTCAAGGTTACAGCGGTTGTATTTGATCGCGGTGGACACATCTATCATGGCAAGGTAAAGGCGCTGGCAGATGCCGCGCGTGCAGCCGGCCTTCAGTTTTAACCCCCTATTTTTTAGGCTAACATTATGGCAGAACAATCCAACAGCACCGAATTTTCTGAGGCCTCCCGCCCGGAGAACATAGAAAAGGTAGTGCACATTAACCGGTGCGCCAAGGTAGTTAAGGGTGGTCGTCGATTCAGTTTCAGCGCTCTGGTGGTCACAGGTGACCGTCAGGGACGTGTCGGCTATGGTTTCGGCAAGGCGAATGAAGTCGCCGATGCCATCAAGAAAGCGACCGAAGCTGCGAAGAAGGCCCTCGTTACAGTCGAACTTCGGGAATCCACTATCCCTCACCAGGCGACTGGGGAATTCGGCGGGGGCAAAGTGCTGCTGAAGCCAGCAAGTCCGGGAACCGGCATCATTGCTGGAGGTGCCGTGCGGGCTGTGGTCGAGGCTGCTGGAGTGAAAGACATCCTTGCTAAAAGTCTAGGCTCGAAGAATCCTGCCAATGTTGTGAAAGCAACATTGCAGGCGCTGCAACAGATGCGGACCCGGGAGCAGCTTCTAGGCGCCCGCGGTAAACTCAGGAAAGAAAAAATTTAACGACACATCGTCATGAGACTCAATACACTAGCACCCCGTCCGGGAGCAAAGCACCGTAACAAACGCCTTGGCTGCGGCGAAAGCTCCGGTCATGGCAAAACCTGCGGACGTGGCCACAAAGGTCAAAAAGCACGTGCCGGCACGAATGTTCGTCATGGTTTTGAAGGTGGTCAGATGCCTATCTATCGCCGACTCCCCAAGAAAGGTTTCAGCCACGTTGATTTTGCCATGCGCTATGCAGTCATCAATATTGCCACTCTCAATGAGAGGTTCAAGGATGGTGAAGAGGTAAACGAGGCTGGCCTGCGGGCAATGGGCCTAGTCAAGGGCCAGCGCTGGAATGGTGTGAAGATACTTTCCAGTGGCGAATTGACAGTTAAGCTCACGGTCGTGGCTGAGAAGGTGAGCGCTGCCGCCCGGGATAAAATCGAAAAAGCAGGTGGCAAGATCATTGATCCGTCTCCCGCCGCCAAATAACCAGACAATTTAGAGAGGGATGGGCGCAACGTT
>JAYVJI010000128.1:0-6675 GCA_043769435.1 Verrucomicrobiota bacterium | reverse complement strand
CTTTTTTCAACAGAGGCTGGAGGAGTTCCTGGAGGATTTTACTTTCGACGAGAAACGGATCCGGGCTGGAGCTGTGGCGTGCAAAGCAATAGGGACTATTTGCTGTGGATGGGGAAGCTATCTCGAGGCGTGACTTCACGAGTTTGATGTCGTCGGTATCTTCACCGAAGTCTTCCCAGTCCACATCCACAACGATTGCGGGCCTTTCCAGTGATTTGAGCGCATTTTCTGCATTTTCATCCAGCCAGGAAACGGCCTGCAGGGAACCCGCACGCAGTGCCAGGGTTTCGGTGGCGGCAGGGTTCAGTTGAGCGGAAACATCCTTGCCGTCGCGGCTGGCGGACCATTTAAATGTCAGGTCTGAATACTTCAGGTCGATGGGAGGGTCAGTGCCTGCGGTCAATGTCATGCTGCGCACCTGGCGCGCGGAAAATCCGGGGAAGACCAGGCTGCGCCACTTGACCGGGCGTACTGGAATGTTTCCCGGCAGCTCGGGACCGATGCGGTAGATGAACGGCTCGCCTTCGAAGTTAGCGTAAATTTTTCCGTCATCCAGAATGCCCAGCCGGAGCGTCCTGACGCCGGGCCCGGCCATGAGCGACAGATTATCCAGAGTTTTGTTAGGGCGGGAGCCTGCTTTCACGGTAAATGCCGGCGAATCCATGCCCCAGGTTAGTGGGGTGGCCATACTGTCGGAGGCAAATTCGAGGATTTTCGTTTTATTGATGGTCTCCACCAGATTGGAAGCCCGGGTGGTGTTAGCCTCCTGCCACGCGCCACCGGGTAACTCCCTCCATGACCACTTTTCGCCGATGAGCGCGGCCTGGATCCCGGGCCCGAATTTACTTTGAATCTCCATCGCGGTCACTGCGGCGGGATCCATGTTCGCGAGCTTTTGGTCGCGGAAGCCATTGGGGTTTTCAGCGAGCATGAGTTCATCCACCAGCTCCCGGGAGACGCGGAAGGTGGCCTTTCTTTGCTTGTCCTGACACCATGCAGTTTTGCCGTCTCCTTTGGCATCAGGAAAAAAGGTCAGGGAGACCGGGTTTTTGTCCGGGGAGTTGCTGGCATATAGCGCGATCTCAACATCTGGCATGGCAGGCAAGGGGGGGGCGCCGGCAGCGTCCGGCCATGAGACGATACGCCCGGTGCAAAGGATGGTGACGTATTCATTGATGGCGGCCTGGTAGCCCATGGCATTGGGTAGCGGACGGGAAATGACCCACGGGGCAGCCCCTGCATCCCGTCCGAATGTCCGGCTGAATTCCACTTCTCCTTCACCCTTGTGAATGACCACGCGCTGCACTCCGGCTGCACTTATCCGGGAAATCATGGGATCCCGGAAGGCATCGACAGGACGGGCCAACAGGAGCCGGAGGTCAGGGCTGACGATGTAGGTGTCCGGACGACGCTTCTGGTCTTCCACCCTAACATAGCAGGCATCTCCCAGCGGCGCTGTCTGGCCGACTTCGATGGACGCCAGACGGGCTCCGCCTTCCTTCCGCCATGTGATGCGGTAGGCCGACGCGCTGTCTAGGCCCAGGGCTGCTTCGCCGTTCTTGTTTTTCGTGACGTCAGTGTCATCCATGGCGGCCTGAATGCGGGCGCGGCTGCAGAATTCCAGTAGTTCCTTGACCAGCTTGAAGTCAGCGCGGTCTTTGATGGATTTGACGATGTCCCATGAGCCATCGGCACGACGCTTCAAGGCGATGGTGCCGGCAGCGGATTTGATGTCGATGCCGGCGACTTCGGCGGCGTCGATATCAATGGCGGGCCGGCCTTCCTCCATCACCCGTCCGCTGTAGTCGAAGAGCAGGTGCCCTTCCAGATTCGGCGGAGGACCCCGGCGTTCATGGAGGATGACCCACGCACCGATCCCCAGTGTGAGGACCAAGAGGAGCAGGGTAGTTCTAGTTTTCACAGGCTGGTGAGGGCGGAGTGTGAGTGGTCAATGCCGGCGCGTGCTCCAAACGACGAAGCCCGCCACTAATGCCGCCAGTGGCAGCACCAGCGTCGTGATGTAGAATAGGCGGCGGCTTTGGTCTGAGCTGACTTTTAGGCTGAACATGTGCTTGCTCCGGTCTGTGGTGCTGTCGTTCGTAGTGGTCACGTCCCGGTGCAGCAGCCAGTTGATGGATCGGGTGATGAAGTCGTAGTTCACATCGCTGGCCGGCCAGTCTGCCATCTGGCTATTCCCGACGACGACCAGCCTGCTGCTGCCGAGCTGGACTCTAGTGTCCACTGCTGCGCCACGCTCCATGGCGACTGCTACGCTGAATGGATAGACCGCATCCTTGCCCTTGTCGGGCGTGGGCAGTTCGTCCCTCCAGTCTACTTCACCCCAGAACTGGGAGGTCGGTGTGAGCAGGGATTGCAGCGTGATGTTCTCGGACTTCTGCTTCTCCAGCCCGGAGAGCAGAGTGATGCTTTTGGTCTGGCCCAGCAGGATCGTCACTGAGCCCTCTATGCCCTGATTCACCTGGTTCCCTTCGGTGAATATGGCGTCGGTGGCGCCCATGTATTTTTCAGGAGTGGTGCCGGTGGCCCGGGCCATCAGGACCCGGTTTTGTTCCGGCTTGATGCCATACCTTGTGAGGAAGGCATCCAGCGCCGGCGTGTCGTTATTGGGATCAAGCATCACCATGAGCCCATTGCCCGGCTTCTCCAGATATCTTGTTAGCAACTCGTCCTGCTGAGGGCCGAAATCGGAAGTCCCGACGAGGAGCGCGCAGCGGTAGTGGTCGCCGTCAGCCGCCGCTTCCTTCACCAGCACCTGCCAGCTGACCAGTTCGAAATTTTGCCGCGCACCGATGTCAGCCAGGGTATCCAGCATCGTCTTTCCCTCGCTGCTGAATCGCTTCGGGCTCAGACCGGACACTACGGCCACGGCCGGGCGTTCCGGTGAGGCCAGGGAGCGGATGGCGGAGTTGATGAGTGATTCCCCTTTGTAGGCGAGGCGGGATTTCTTGACCGGCTCGACATCATAGAGGGCTTCCTCGCCGATGAACTGCATGGACGGCGGAGCCCCCGGCGTGGTGGAAGGGGTCTCCAGCAGAATGCCACTGCGCTTTAGATCGAGGTTGGACTTGTAATGCCTGGCCTGAAATGCCGTCCACTGCTCGCTGGCCAGCCGGGTATCAATGATCTCGAAGTCGAGGCGCTCTTTGAGCTGCTGCTCGTATTGCTCGAGCAGGCTGGCGGTGTCTTTTTCCACATCGCCTCCCCGCTCGGTGAGGACCGTGATGCGCAGAGGCAGGGTGGTTTTCTGAAGAAAGGAGATAGTGCCGGGTGCTAGGGTAAAGCTCCGGCTGTAGCTCCGGTCCCACTGTTTGAAATGCCTTGCTCCTAGGTAATTGGCCATCGCCCAGAGGATCAATGCTAGGAAGGTTTGGACAAAAACGTTAACCCCGATCCTGCCCCGCTGGATCCTGCCAGGAGCCGGGGAGGAACGGGTGTCAGGTGCCTGAGGGCCGGGCTTGCCGGGCTGGTCTGAGGGATCACTCATGGAGTATCGATTGGGTCTGGAGTGAAGTGGCTCAGGATTTCCAGCGCCGGTATTCCAGCACTTGGTGCGTGAGGAAAAGCAGCAGGATCGCCCCGCTAACATAATAAACCAGCGGGCGGCTGTCGATCAGCCCGGACGTGAAGTAGTCCATATGCCGCTCCAGAACTACATGACTGACGAGGGTTCTCAACTTGTCCTGGAGGACGACATTCACCGTCTGCCCTGTGCTGTATTGGAGGCTGCTGCCCGCGAGAAAGTGAAGGAGCATCATGCCGAAACTCAGGACCGCTGCGATGATCTGATTCCTCGTGAGGCTGGAGGCAAGGCATCCCATGGCCAGATGAAAAAAGCCGCTGAATAGGATCATGAGGTAGCTCCCCTGGAGCGCTCCGGCAGGTATTTCCACCTTGCCGCGCATCACGTAGTTCAGGACCCCGAAGTAAAGCAGCACCGGCAGCCACAGCACGATGTAAAAGACCACGCTGGCAAAATACTTCGCTAGCAAAACCTGCCACGTGCGCACCGGAGCGGTGAGCAGGGACTCCATGGTCCCCAGCTTTTGCTCCTCGGCAAAGAGGCGCATGGTGATGAGCGGAAAAATGAAGAAATACTGATACCAAAACCATGGTGGAAAAAAGCTCCACCTCACTATCGAGGCCTCACTGGGCTTCTTGCTGAGGAGATCAATGGAAAAGCTGAAGGACAATCCGCAGACGGCCATGAACATAGCGAGCACCACCCACGCGACAGGGCTGTAAAAAAAGCCGCGGAGTTCTTTGAAAAGCAGGACCAGAAGTGTGCGCATTGGAAAAATAAAGTACCCGGAACCGCAGAGCGGCCCTAGGGGTAATACCTACAGTTGTGCCCTGTTCCCCACGGTCTGGCAAGCCTCTTTTCCGGGCCACTGCTTGCCAGGGTTCTACAAAAAAACCCGGGGCGGCCAGTGACCACCCCGGGTTGTTGATTGATTTCGCTGCTTAACCTGCGGCAAGGCCGCCGCCGAGTAGATCTCCGGGCAGCGCTTTGCTGTTCCCGACTTTGACGTCGAGGCCGAGGGATTGCATTTCCTTGATGAGCACGTTGAAGGATTCAGGAGTGCCGGCTTCGAGGGTATTGTCACCCTTGACGATGGCTTCGTAAATCCTGGTCCGGCCCTGCACGTCATCCGACTTAACGGTGAGCAGTTCCTGCAGGGTGTAGGCGGCTCCGTAAGCTTCGAGCGCCCAGACTTCCATCTCACCGAAGCGCTGGCCACCGTATTGGGCCTTACCACCGAGCGGCTGCTGGGTGACGAGGCTGTATGGTCCGACGGCACGGGCGTGGATCTTGTCAGCAACAAGGTGACCGAGCTTCATCATGTAGATGACGCCGACCACGACTTCTTGGAAGAAGGGCTCGCCGGTACGGCCATCGAACAGCTTGGATTTGCCGTTGAGGCCGATCCACTTGTTATCCGTAGTGTCCCGGGCTTCCTTGAGGTAGGCCATTATTTTTTCCTCGGGAATACCGTCGAACACCGGCGTCGCGATCTTCATTCCCAAAGCCCGGGCGGCAACGCCAAGGTGGGTTTCAAGCACCTGGCCGACGTTCATCCGGCTGGGCACGCCAAGGGGATTGAGGACGATGTCCACCGGGCGTCCGTCTTCGAGAAACGGCATGTCTTCTTCAGGAACGATTTTAGCGACCACCCCTTTGTTACCGTGGCGGCCAGCCATTTTGTCGCCGACACTCAGCTTCCGCTTTGAGGCGATGTAGACCTTCACCTGCTTGACGATGCCGCTGTCCGGTTCGTCACCGGATTCGATCTTGTCCAAGGCTCCTTCGCGTTCTTCTTCCATTTCAGCGAACTTTTGCTCGAATCCGCCGATGATGTCGAAGATCTTTTCGCGCGCCGGGCTGGCGTCCATGTCGATGTGGTCGTGAGACTCAGCAACACGGGAGAGCAGGGCCTTGGTGATTTTCTTGTTAGCGGGAATGAGGATTTCGCCGGTCTGTGCATTGACGACATCCAGCGGGATTTTGTCATTCATCAAGATATCAGCCAGCTTTTCGGTAAGGGCATCGATCAGCTCCTGTTGCTTCACTTTGAATTCCTCTTCGATTTGCTTAAGCTGTTTCTTGCTCTCGGCTGCGGTCATCTTTTCCTTCGAGGAGGTGTTCCTGGAGGATACGCGGACATCCATGACGATCCCTGTGCAGCCGGATGGCACACGCAGTGAGGTGTCTTTAACATCTGCGGCCTTTTCGCCGAAGATCGCCCTCAGGAGGCGTTCTTCCGGAGCCAGTTCGGTTTCGCTTTTGGGGGTGATTTTCCCCACTAGGATGTCGCCGGGCTTTACTTCAGCACCGATCCGGACAACGCCGTCTGCGCTGAGGTTCTTCAGGGCCTCTTCGCCTACATTGGGGATATCCCGTGTGATTTCCTCGGGCCCCAGTTTGGTGTCTCGGGCACTGACTTCGAATTCCTCTATGTGAATCGAAGTGTAAATGTCTTCCTTCACTACCCGCTGGGAGATGGTGATGGCATCTTCGAAGTTGTATCCGTTCCAGGACATGAACGCTACGAGCACGTTCCGGCCTAGGGCCAGTTCGCCTTTTTCAGTGCAGGGACCATCGGCCAGCACGTCGCCTCCTTTGATTTTGTCACCTCGGTTCACGATCGGCCTCTGGTTGATACAGGTTCCGGCGTTGGAGCGCATGAATTTCCGCAGCGTATAGACCCAGATACTCTTGTCAGGGTTGTGCTTCACGCAGTGGCAGTCAGCAAGAAACTCCGCGTCGCTGCACGGCAGCTTCCCGTCCTTTGTTACGACGATGACTTCTGCGGTGGATGCGGCGACCACACCCTTGCAGTCTTTGTCCGCTATGACCACTGCCTTGGAGTCCCGGGCGGCTTTTCCTTCCATGCCGGTGCCGATGATCGGTGCGTCTGCCACGAGGAGGGGCACCCCCTGACGTTGCATGTTGGAGCCCATGAGCGCACGGTTGGCGTCATCATGCTCGAGGAATGGGATGAGGCCTGCGGCTACAGAGACGAGCTGCTTGGGACTCACGTCCATGTAGGAAGCATCTGTCGGGATGACTTCGAGGAAGTCGCCGCGGTAACGCACGGTGATCTTCTTGTTCACGAAGTGACCGTTGTCCTTCACCATGTTGTTCGCCTGCGCGAT
>JAYVJI010000127.1:0-6193 GCA_043769435.1 Verrucomicrobiota bacterium | reverse complement strand
CATGCCTTTTCCAAGGCGCTGGACTCAGATTTTGCCATCGTGGCCAAGCACCGGAGCAGCGCGACCGAGGTGAAGGCCCTGAGCGTCATCGGTGAAGTGGACGGTAAGGATGTGCTCCTCGTGGATGATATGACGGAGACGGCCGGCACCCTGACCGCTGCCGCCCGATTGCTCAAGGAGCGCGGAGCCCGGCGGATTTTCGCCGGCGTTTCACACGCCATCCTTGGTGAGATGGCTCTGGGCCGCCTCGCGGAAAGCAGCATTGAGCAACTCATCTGCACGGATTCCACCCCCATGGCCAAAGGACCTCGCGTCACGACCATCGGCATAGCGGAACTGATGGCTACGGCGATACGCCGGATTCACGATGGGGAAAGCGTCACCTCACTGTTTGACATTGGCTGATGACTGGTTACGGTCCGCTCCCTTTTCCGGGTATACCGGGATAGCGCACCCCCTGCCCGCCGGCCCTGCATTTCACTTTCCGCAGCCCGGTGACCACAGGGTGAACCAACACCAACCATACACATGTCCAAGGCTCATTCACTAACCAGTAATACCCGTAAGCGCAGCGGCAGCGGTGCTCTCACCTCCCTTCGCGCTGAGGGGCTCATTCCCGCCGTTATCTACGGGAAAGGTGTTAAAAATACTAACATCCGTCTCAGCCGTAAAGCCGTCGAGACCGTCTTGCATCACTCCGCCTCTGAGCACATCCTCGTCAACCTGACTGTGGATGACCAGCCCACCCCCACGCTGGCATTGATCCAAGCTGTCCAGCACAACGCGCTCTCCGGAAAGATCATTCACATCGATTTCCACGCCATCCGCGAAGACGAGTTCATTCACGCCAAGATTCCTCTGGAACTGGTCGGTGAATCCGTCGGCGTGAAAGCAGGCGGTCTGCTCGAGCACCTGATCCACAGCTTGCAAATCAAGTGCCTGCCCAAGGACTTGCCTGAGACCATTCAGGTGGATGTTTCCCATCTGGAAATCAACGCCAGCATGCACGTCAACGAAATCAAGATGCCAGCCGGAGTGAAATCAGGCATCGCTGGCGAGATCATCATCGCCATGGTTTCCGAGCCCAAGGTGGCAGTGGAAGTGGCAGCACCTGCTGCTGCCGCCCCAGCCAAGGGAGCCAAGGCCGCCCCAGCCAAAGCTGCCGCTGCTGCGCCCGCCGCCAAGGCACCAGCTGCCAAGAAGAAGTAGACGAGTATCTTCTGCCAGATTCCAATTCCAACAAAAGGCACCGGAGCGATCCGGTGCCTTTTTTGTGTATGCTGGAAGGCTGGAAGAGGAGAGTAAACCACCAGGTGCCCTGCTGTGCTTTCCTAGCAAATAGCAACAACCTCCAGCCTAGTTCTCAGCCGTCCCGGGATCAATTCCAGCATTGCTCCCGGGCGGGCTCCCATTAGCTTTTTTCCCAACGGCGAGGAGGGAGTGATCACGATGATCGTTTCCTGCTGATAGGCGACCTCCAAGCCGCCACAGGCTGGACCGATAAAATAATGGACCCTCCCTTCCTCAGCCTCACGCACAGTCACGAGGTCCCCAGTCTTGACCGGGCCGCCGGGGATTCCTGGGCCAGGATTGAAAAGCGCCCAGTCGGCAATGGCTTCGGTGAGTTCTGCGACGCGAACAGCTTGGCCCCGGGCGAGATAGGACGCCTCTAGGGTGCGGGTATCATACTTGTTTTCCGCCTTGCTGTCCGGGTCGGTGGCGGCGGCACAAGAGTCCCGCGCTGCTCCACGCGCCTTTTCTAGTTCCAACGTGAGCGCCGCCATGATCTGCTCCTTGATGCGTGCCTTATCCATGAGATCCCTGAGTTGTCAGCCACACTACTTTAACTGACTACAGGCCGGTGGGGTGATCAATAAACGACCACGGCAGCCGGTGGGCGCCGGATAACCACTCTGCCGCAGCCTTCACACCGAACGTTTCCGTAGCATAGTGACCGCCATAAAAGAGGTTTACTCCTAATTCCTCCGCAGCAGTGTAGCTCCAGTGAGGGCCTTCTCCACTGATGAAAGTGTCTATGCCTTGAGCGGCAGCGGCGGCGATCTCCGATCCTGCGCCACCGGTGATGATGCCGACTTTCCTGATCCGCTCCGGACCGCCCGGGCAGATGTGGACCCTTCCTCCTTCAAGGGCTGCAGAAAGGCGCTGATGCAGATCATCGCGGCTCAGATTCACGCTGGCTCGGACTCCCAGTTGTATGCCTTTCCATGGAAAAAAAGGAATAGTTTTCCTGAATCCTAGGGCTTTGGCGAGCCTCGCGTTGTTCCCCAAATCCGGGTGAACATCCAGCGGAATGTGCGCGCTGTAGATCGCCAGTTCAGCCTGCATGGCTAGCTGGAGCTTGGCATGCAGCGCTCCGGTCACCGGCTGCGCTCCGTTCCAGAACATGCCATGATGGACTATGAGCAGTGCTGGCTGGCCGGCCGCAGCCTGCACGGCGAGTTTGATGGTAGCCAAGCACGCATCCACCGCGGCGAAGACCTGCCGGACCTGGCCGGAATTGGTTAGCTGCAGGCCATTCACCGCACCGGGATAGTCAGGTATCCTGCGTAGGTCCAACGTGGTATCCAGCTTTTCGGTTAGTGTATGGAGCGATGTCATGGCATACCCAAAAGGCTGTGCGCGAGCCGTGCAACCAGCACGTGGGGTTACTTCATGGTCCGGACGTGTTTTGCACCTGCCTTCCTTTCTCCAATGACGTCAGGGATAGCGGCTGGGGACAGCCGGTGCAGTTCTGGAATCATGCAAAAATATGCTGGCAGTCCGCCATTCCGGGCGTTACTCATAAATAAGTTTCCACTAATCAACCATGGCCACCACTCCCGCTGCAATTTCTCCCTTCCGATCCGCTTCCCGCGTGCTGCTGGAGGTGTGGAATGAGGATGCCGTCATCGCCATGGCCCGGAATTTGAGAAAGGAAGCGGGGGGTGCCTCGATCGCTTTTGTCTTCTGCAGCCCGGACTGGAGGGCTCACACCCCAGATCTGCTGGAGATCCTGCAGGTGGAAGGCCACGCCCGCCAGATTGTCGGGTGCTCCGCGCTGGGGCTGGCGGGCACAGCCCAGGAGGACGACGGTGTCAGCGGGTGCAGCGTCCTTTTCATCAATGCACCGGGGGCTGGAATCAAAACGTGGTTTATAGACGAAAACTTCCAGCTGCCTCCGCACAATCCGGATGCCACTACCGGCTGGATATTGCTGGGCAATCCTCTCCGGCTGAATGCCATGGACCTGCTCAACGACATGAACCGGGTCTACCCTAACACCCCCGTCTACGGGGGCATGGCCAGCGGTGGATGGGAGCCGGACAAGATGTTTCTACTGCACGAGGCAAAGGATGCGCGGCAAAGCCCCGGCATACTCATCCAGCTCACAGGACTCCAGCTCTCCGGCATTGTCAGCCAGGGATGCCAACCCATCGGCGAGGCCTTCACGGTCACTAAGGTCCATGAAGACCTAGTCCTGAGCGTAGGCGGACGTCCGGCCTATGATGTCCTCAGAGATGCGGTGGAAAGCCTGACCCTCGCCGAGCGCAGCCGGGCCGCTGGCAACATCATGGCAGGGCTCGCGGTCACGGAGTATCGAGATGAATTTACGCGCGGCGACTTTCTGATCCGCAATATTCTCGGGGGGGACCAGGAAACCGGCGCACTGCGTCTGGGCGGCCTGCCCCGCGTGGGGCAGACCATCCAGTTCCAGCTCAGGGAAAAAGACTCTGCGGATGCCGATCTGCGGATGCGCTGCACGGAGACATGGGAGGACGGCATCCGCCCATCTGCGGCACTGCTCTTCACCTGTGGTGGCCGCGGGCAGCATCTTTTCGGCATCCCTAACCATGACGCGGGACTCATCGCCGACACCTTCGGACCCATCCCGCTGGCTGGCTTTTATGCCAATGGTGAATTCGGTCCCGTCTGCGGGATTAACGCCATTCACGGTTACACTGCCAGTATTTTGATGATGGGACCGCTCTGACCGCTCAGAGGTGCCTCACACTATTCAGCCCAGTCGAAAGCGGTGAGCGCGGTCAGGCTACGCACCACCACCATGCCATCGTCCACGGCCAGGTGAGCCCATGCCTCCGTGTCCGCCACCTTTTGCTGCCCTATCAATTCAAACCTTTTCGGGCTCGCCTGAATGTAGTAAAGGATGCCCCGCTGATCGAGGGCTAAAATCCGGCTGCCCTGATAAACCATGCTCCAGTATTCGCCGAACTTTTCATCCGTCACCCAATCCTGAGCGCCGGTGGCCAGATCGAGACAAGTGAAGCGCTTGTTTCGCAGATGCATGAAAATCTTGCCGGAAATAACCAGCGGCGTGCTCATGTAGCCCTCCGCCTTGTGCTCCCATGCCATGACCACCTTGAAGCTCCCTCCTTCTGCCTTGCCAAGATCCCAGCCCTGGCTGACACCGTCATACGCGCTGGTGAAGAGCCGGTTTCCTTTGATGACCGGGGTGAAGATGTTCATGCCTCTGAATGCCTTGATGGGCTGGCTCCAGAGCTGGCTTCCTGTCTGCAGATCGAGGCCGCTCACTGAAGTCCTCCCTTGGGAGATGATCTGCTGCTTGCCCCCTATAGTCGCCACGACCGGAGACGAAAAGGAACCACCATTCATGCCCCCGCCATCATCCAGGGCGCGCCAGATGAGCTTGCCGGTTTTTCTGTCCAGACGGCAGAGCCCGGCTCCACCGTGCACGTAGAGCGCATCTCCTTCAACCAGTGGTGAGCAGGCAAACCCAAAGGACTGGGTCTTGGCCTTCATGTCCGCAGGGAAGTCCAAGCGCCATTGCTCCTTGCCCGTCCTCACATCAAGGCTCACGAGCAAGTCCTTCATGCCACAAACATAAAGCGACTCCGCAGTGAGGGCAGGAGTGGAGCGGATCCAGTCACCATTCCTCGCGGCAAAAAAGGGAACGCCCTGGTAGCCTTCCCACTGGGCCGTCCAGACAATCTTTCCCGTATTCCGATCCACAGCGTGCGCGAGTTCATACTGGCGCTCCTTGCTCTCCGTCGTGAATACTAATTTCTCATTCATCACCGGGCCGGAGTAACTCGCGTTCAAAGGCAAGCTCCATTTACGCACTAACTTGTCCAGCGTTGCGGGCCACTTCTTACCCGAAACCGCCCCATCCCGGCCCGCACCACGCCATTGGGACCAGTCGGCACCCGCATGAAATGTAGTCAATAGAATAGCTGCCGTAATGAGAACTCCGAATTGCATAATCTCTTCCTACGAACCTCATTCAAAAACGGAAGCAAAAATCGCGAAAATCGCATAATCAAAAAAATCTTTTTTGTCCGCACAAGCCGGGAACGACCGAATAACAAGGTGTCGATGAAATATCCGGACGAGGTAATCACTCCGGGCTTCGACACGATATTCCACCCTCCAAACAAAAAATACTACTCCTATTATGTCACTCAGAGCATTTGATTTAAGCGGTTATCCAAAAGGAAGCGCGCAGAGCAATATCACGATGGATACCAGAATCATGACCCCACTGGCACTGACTCTAACGTCCTGCGGACGGTTGTCATGGGCCGGGATCCAATTGCTGAACAACCGGATGCAGCAGCGCAAAACCTTCGACAACGAATACATCGGCAAAATGAAGCGGAACGCGGCCAAGCACCTCTTCGGGTTACTCACTGGGTTGAAGCTTTCCTCCTCCAGCCCGACCAACGCAGCGTTACATGGACTGGGGGACATCAGGATACTCAACAACTCCGAAAAGTCACCGAGACTGGAGTTGAGCAGTGGCATGTCGCTTCCCAACTATGCACAACTGTCCATTGGAAGCGCGTGGGCCTTATGGTCGCTCCAACAAGATTCGCAATTTGGCTTTTACACTGATCCATCATGGTTTGACACATACGGCGTCAAAGCAGACGGCACCAAGACCGGGATCGAAAACGACCTGTATTTCAACGCCTATCGACAAGCATTGACGAGAGACACAACTTTGGGAGGCGTGGCCTTCAGCGCAGGGGACACAACCCTTGATCAGGCTGATGTGTTTGACCTATTCACCATTTTTGTCATCCGCAGTTGGGCCCGTGGCGGTGCCCGGAATTCAGGCACTGGTACAGGCAGCATTATTACAGTGCAGCTGCTGGACGGCACGCGCATTGCGCTGCCTCCGGTGCCTGCGACTATTCCAGCGCAAATACTTCAG
>JAYVJI010000126.1:0-3809 GCA_043769435.1 Verrucomicrobiota bacterium | reverse complement strand
GCAGACTTTCAGGATCAGAGTGCATAGCCAGCCTCCCTGCGCCTGTCATTCAGACAGCGCCAGTGAACAATTTCAGTTATCACAACTATCACATCCATCATGCAGCCTCCATATTTTCTCATTACAATAAGCAAAAACAATGCCGCCGGCAGCCATCTGGCCTAAATCATTCACGAAATGATGGCATTGCCCGAGGCGACGGAGGCGACACAGGCGGCACAGGCGACACTGGCGACACTGGCGACAAGACCGGGAAAAAATTTACTTGCGCGTTGGTTTTTAAGGGGTATTTTCGACGAGACTATTACGAGTGACCCGTTTGACGCACTGCATCCACACAAAAGAATACGGAATATTTCCGTCCGGTGGAATTGTCTGCTGCATTCAAGGACAGGGAGTGGAAAGCAGAGGTGGTATGATCCGCAAACCATGATTGCTGACCCTTCTGCGTTATCCGCACCCGCCGGGGATGGCCCGGCCCAGAGCTTTGCGCCTGCGTTTCCCGTAATCTGTCCAACCTAAACTACTCACGCTTATTCCTACACCATACAGACCCGGCCCCCCAAGGCCACCCCGCCCAAAACGGCCGCTTCAGCCATCCCGCCAGCGGGACATGACCCGCGTCAATGACCGCATCCGGGCACCCAAAGTCCGGGTGATTGATGGCGAAACCCATCAGCAAATCGGAGTCATGTCGGTTCCCGAGGCCATGCAGATCGCGCGGAGCCGCGGGCTGGACCTCATCGAAGTCGCAGGGGAAGTAGTGCCACCGGTTTGCAAGATCATTTCCTACGGAAAATATAAATACGAGCAATCCAAGCACCAGAAGGATAAAGGCAAAGCCAAGGGCGGCAAAGTGAAGGAAATCAAATTCCGGATCAACATCAGCTCAAACGACTACCGAATCAAGCTGGAGCACGCTGAGGAATTCCTTGATGACAGCAACAAGCTCAAAATCATTTGTCAGTTCCGCGGGCGTGAACTGGCCCACCCGGAGATTGGTATGCAATTGATGGCCAAAGTCATAGATGACCTCAAAACCATGGGCCAGGTAGACATGCAGCCCAACCGGGCAGGGCGCGCCATCAACATGGTGATCAGCCCGCTGGCCGCTCACCAGCGGCACAGGAAGTTTGAAAAGCCCAAGTATGAATACATCGAGGAAGAAGATGAGGAGGAGGACGACGAAGACGAAGCTGAGGCAGGCGAAGCACCGGTCAACCCGGAAGGAACCACCCCGAATGCAGATGGCACCAGCACCGCAACTCCGGTAGCCGCGCCGAAGCCCCCTAAATCAAAGAAAAAAGAACACGTCCCGCATGTCCATACTCTTTCCATGGAAGAAATTCTCCATGAAATGGAGGAGGACAACGGACGTCCGAGGAAGCGGCACTAACGGAACCCGTGGAGGAAATCCAAAATCCAAAATCCAAAAAAGCTCCAACCAGTTAATCCCGAAAACAGCGATTGGAGTGCCCAGGATGGCCCGGCGCTTCGGCTCACATGGGCTTTTGACTCGCAGCGGCTGCATTAAATAATTGCCGCCCAAGAGTTGGAAGCCCTTGTGTTGCGGGCCAAATGATCTAAAGGTTCTGGAGACCGGCCGAACAACGGTGGTGCAGGTTTTGCTTCCACCTAACCTGCGATGGATTCCACGCTTGATCACGCCCAAAGGCTGACTGGCAGTCGAAACCCATCGACCAGATACGGGTCAGCCGAAGGCAAAACCCGCACCACCTTCGTTTCAGCCTGACCATAAATCCGAAATCCGAAATGAAAAAACGGAAGTAGCAGGATGCAACTCCTCAGTCTCCCAGCCTTTGACAACCTCTGTCCACCTATCGAAAAGAGCATGGACAGCAGCCTCCTTCTTCTTTCTCTGCGTAGTCTTTGGCATAGGCGAAACGAGTGGCGCTGTTAGTTGGGCAACGACCCCAAGCTCAGCGACGGCGGAGCGTGGCGCTGTAGCTGCGCAGGTGGAGCGCAGAAGGAGGCCACGGACGTAGGACAAAGATGGCTCGGAATGAAGACGCCCAAGCCAGAGTCAGCAGCTACCGTGACACGCGGAGCCGTTCGCTGCAGCGCATGGTTAGGCTACGTCACCAGAACCTCCACCACGGTTTCTTGTCCGATGACTCGACCCACTCACCGCTCGCACTCCGTGTCCACTTCTTCGGAACTCCGTCGAGGCGAATCTCTGCCCCGGCAGCATGGTCAACAAACTCAAGCAACTCGGGCGCGAACCAAAGCGTGTCCGTCCGTCCCTCAAAGTGAACATTGAGAGCGTAGTCACCGGTAGGCTGCCCGACAACCGTGACGCCGGCAACCGATGGCGTAGTCTCGCCGTAAACCTGACCGACCTGACCAGCCACGCCCAACGCTTCGGTCTCCGGTGTCGAACGCAATCGGACGTTATCGCCGAACGTGATGTTTGAGGTTCTTTGCATTGGCGCGTGCGAAGTGGCCTAACGGATTAAGCGCTGGCAACCCCGCCGGGGGTGGGCGCGGGAAGCAGGCGGCGTGTTTGAGTTAGGGTGAGCGTGGAAAACCGCGGCCAAGCGGGGATTGCCAGCCGCCCTTGCCTTCCCCTTGTTTACTCAAGGAGCAGTGACGTTGATGCGGAAGAAGTCCCTGGCACCGGAAGTTCCCAGTGTGGCGGCACGCTGCTCAATGCCGCCGGAATTGGAAATCAAGGTATCCATGATGGGTGTCAGTGGCAGCCATCCATTTGGTGAGAGGTTCGTATTGTGCTCAAATTGCAAACTCACATCGGTTGCGGCTGGGTTGCGGCGGTAGTTGAGCACAACATTTGCTCCAGTCAAAGTAGAGGCCTGCAGTGGGGATGGCGAAGGAAGCGTTGGGTTAATGCCAAGTGCATACTCAAGTAAGTTCTGAAAACCGTCGTTGTCCGGATCTGCTCCAGGAGCGGAATTACCCGCTGGCAGAACCACGGAAAAATTTGTTTGGCGCCAAACTTCTTGCGGGCTTCGCGTCTGGGCAAGGGCGAGGTCAGCCAGCAGAATGCCATGGCCGCTGTTGACCTCCACGCCCGGGCCTTCGATGTCGAGGCAACTGGTTTCCAAGATCGCCCGGACTTGGGCATTGCTCAGGCTGGGTTTGCGGCTCCAGATCAAGGTGGCGACGGCCGCTGCGGCAGGTGCGGCGGCGCTGGTGCCGTAAAAGGGGATGAAACCCGGCACAGAGGTATTGCCGCCATCTCCTGACGTGATCGCAGGCGTGAGTAGGGTTGTGCCGCCGCTGGCGAGGAAGTTTCCTAGGGTGATGGGCGTGCCATTCGGGTGGTAAAACATTTTGTGCGGGCCGTCCGAGGAGCTGTCTTCCACGGGTGTGGCTGTGGTGAAGGGCACCGGTGCCGAAGCTATCACATCTGCGGCGGCAACACAAATACAGTTTGCCGTGGCAGCATGGCCGATAGTCTGGCCTGCCGTCTGTTTCTCGATCTTACTACCAGTGCAGGAAATGCGCAAATAACGAGCTGCTGCGGAATCCTTTTTCCAAACCACGATGCGTTCGCCCGGATGAACATCGCTGACGCTTTCGAAGGCTGCTTCTGTGCCGTCCTCGACATCGGTCGAGGCGGACACCACGGATGTGCCCGCAGCATTGAGGATGTAGAGGTCGTATTCATTGCTCGCGCTGTTATTTTCATCACTCCATTGCAGAGTTACTCCAGAGTCACTATCGTTTAATCGATTGAAGTTCTGTCCGCCAAAATTGTGAACCCTTCCGCCGCTGGGCAGCGGAGCGCTGGCTGCGCCACCATCGGCAAAATCCCCTTCCCAAGTGGT
>JAYVJI010000125.1:0-2106 GCA_043769435.1 Verrucomicrobiota bacterium | reverse complement strand
GCGCTGGCCGCCTCCCGCCACGGACGGCTCTGCGGATGCTCCACCTTTGTCACCAGCGCGTGCCTCCGTCGGGAGGCAGATCAAGTTTGGAGTGTCCGTAAGCATACGCAGAATTTCTGAAAATAATTCTTCCCATTTCAGCCTGAACCCGCTTAACTCCACTGCGCAACCAAAAATACTCAACACCATGAGAGAGAGAGTTACATCACATCAAGCGCCACCCGTCCAAGCGGCAGTTTCCTATCCGGCAACCCACTCACCCGGAGGGCGTTCATGAAGCGAACCGGGGCAGCGACTGTTGCAGTGTTGGTAATACAGGCCTTTAGCGCTGTGACGCCATGAAGTATGGGGCGAGAGGCATACTGGTGTCGGTAATCGCAGGAGCTATTATACTCTACATGAGTGCTTCGCCGAATGCCCCATCAGGAACTGACCAGCCGGACTCGAAAGCGCACAACGCCAGCAGCAACGCTCCTTCGAGCAAGCAGGCTCAAGACCAGACGCCGCCTAGGCGGCCATCGGATCGAGTCTTCTTGCAACGATTACGCTACGCAATAGCATCTCCTGAAACGTCGCATGAGGACCGAATCAAAGCCATACGCGAGGCATTTTCGCATAATCTGCTTTCCGATAAGATAATCAGTTCATCTATTTGTAGTTGGATTAGTATTATTCCTCAGGATACGCTTGTGCAATTGTGGGCGAGTTGGCCGGGTAGTCCTGAACAGCCATCTTTGGTCAGTGCTGTTTATGAGCACTTTTGTAAGGCAAACGACATTGCGGGTATAAGAAAAATTGTTTCCCATCTAGGCGCCGGCACTGCATATAATCGTTTATTGCAACGGATTGTTAAATCTTCCCAAAGCATTAATGCCAGTAACCTAACGGAGTATTTGGCCCTTGCTAGAAGTGACGCCGAGATTAATGAAATCGGTATTGGTCTTCGTCTGAAAATCAACACTGTAACAGCGAAAGACAGGTTGGCGACTATTCAGTCTTATTTAGATGCTTCGCCCCCTGATCAGATTGCAAACCACCTTATTGGATTTGCTGTTTCATCAGGCGCATTAGCCACTGGCCCGAAACTCTACGAGTGGGTATCTTCATTGCCGACTAGCGTGGCGGCGTCGGCGGATAGGGCAATCGTCCAGTTAGCCGCCGACAAGGAAGTTATAGATTTTATTCAAAAACTTGCTGACGATGGAGCGGAAACCCGTGCCTCCCATTTGCTTCCGGTTTTTTCAGAGAGACTATTGAAGAAAAGCCCAGAAAGTGCTGCGACGTGGGCGCTCAGCCTTCCCGAAACTTTTGGTAACATGCGTACCCAAGCAATAACTACCGCATTCATTTCACTATATAAGTCAGATAGACAGCTTTTCAAACAACAATTATCTGCAGTCAGTGATGCAGGATTGCGAGATACTATAGAAATAGTCGTCAGGGCTCATTGATATGTTAGGATCAGGGGAAATGGGGTCGGGAAAGGGGAAATGGGGGAATTGGGGTCGGTGTGCATAAATTGACAAATAAATGAGCGGTGTCGCCTGATGAAAACCGTGTCCTGTCATTTCCACTTTCCCGCTGTGAGGGGCGGGGAGGAGCATGGGCGGATTGTGGCGGCGGATGATCGTGGTGAGTCTGGTGCCGGGACGGCGGAGCGGAGGCTGTTCCATGCGGCGTGGTCGAAGCATGCGTTTCTCGCCGGGGCTCTGGAACGGCTTCACCCTGCTCCGGTGCTGCTGTGTGATGCTGATGGTTATCTTCCCGCCGAGCTAAAGCAGCGGATGAAGGCCATCCTGACCAAGTGCCCGGAGCGCGGCAATCTCTACGGACTGGCCGGACGGCGGCTGTGTCAGCGCGCGCAGGCGGTGGGGGTGCCGGTGACACGGCTGGAGCGGCATGGGTCGGTGATTGGGTATGTGCAGTTCACGAGGGAGAATGATCCGGGTCCGTGGCGGACGGAGGCACGGGCGTGGGGCGGGGAGCATGATGACCGGCGGGTTTACGAGCAGTTTGGGCCGGAGCGGAGTGTGGCGCTGCCGTTTGCGTGTTACCATATGGGCGGGGTGCGGCGGCATTGGGGCGGGTTTGATGGGCGGCCTCCGG
>JAYVJI010000124.1:0-11377 GCA_043769435.1 Verrucomicrobiota bacterium | reverse complement strand
GTCCTCATTCTACGGTTAGCCGGTGGCTGCGCCGCCCTGCCCATGTCTGACACACTTATTCAACTCATCTGCTTTTTGCCCTTCGGGATGCTTTGTGCTGCCCTGCTGGCGGAAATATTTGTCCTCAAATACCGGCAGCGGGATGGGGAGCCAGCTGTGCTGTGGATCGTCTTTTGCGGAGTGTGCGCTTCCGCGTTGGCCGCAGCGACAGGCCTTGCTCTCTACTTCTTTCAGGGCGGACATGACTACATGCTCGCCGGCGGCATAGCGGCAGGGGTTGCCGTCGCGGGCTCCATCGCCTGGTTCTGCAAGCGTCAGGGCCGGAATATCGGAGTGCTCTTTATGAAGGAGCGCTTCTTTTCGAGTGACCCGAAAGCACCGCCCCTCGCCCGTCCGCTTCAGAGCTTCTGGATACTGGGCTGGCGCGCCTTTGGGCTCGCCGCGCTGGTCGGCTCCATGGCTGCGGCTTTCATGCTGCCCCGGCCAGCAGGACGTGCCACTGCGGCTTCCGGGACCACGCCGGCTGAAACAGGGACGACATCGGCTGAACCCGTGGCGGCCACTGCTCCTGCCAGCCCTGCTGCGGCGCCAGGGCCAGGAGCGGCCCCGGCGTTGGCCCCGGCAGTGACCCCATCTGCTGCCCCTGTGGCTGCACCCGTCTCAGAGCCCGCCACCCCTCCGGTGCCCGACCCCGCCATGGCGGACCCTACCCGCGGCGCTGTCGCCACTGATGCAGAACGCGCAGCAGCAGCGGCAGCCGTCATCGCCAGCGCCCCGGCAGCTGAGACCGCAGTCCTGACGCCACCGGCGGAAGTGTCCCGGCCCGTTTCCAGGAACAGCATCTTCGCCACCAAAGTACGCCCCATCTTCAGCAAAGCCTGCATCAAGTGCCACGGAGCCAGCAAGCAGAAGGGCGACCTCGCCCTGCACACGCCGGATGCCATCCGGGCCGGCGTGAATGGCAAACCAGTCATCAAGCCAGGCGATCCTGAAAAAAGCCGCGTCTACGCCTGCATCATTTTGCCGCCGGAGGACCCCGACTTCATGCCGCAAAAAGCCTCGCCGCTCAGCTCCACAGATAAGAAGACTCTCTTCGATTGGATCAAGAACGGAGCAGATCTCGGAGACGGAGTCAGCATTCCCGGTGGAGGAGATGGCTTGTTCGTGGTCGATACCATCGCTAATAGCCTGCCCGATCCGCCTCAGGCGGTCATCGATGCACTCGTTAAAGACCACATCATTGTCCGTCCCCTGACTAAAAACAAACGCGTGATGGAGATCGACTTCAGCCACAGTGACCGGGCCTATGGCGCGCTGAAACTCGAGGAACTCGCTCCCCTAGCCATGCATATTTATGCACTCGACCTCAGCCGCACAAAGGTCACCGATGCTGACCTAGCGCATCTCAGCGGGATGAGAAATCTCTCCCGGCTCATGCTCAGCCGCACAGGAATCACAGATGCCGGCCTCGCCGCGTTGAAAGCGAATGCCGCGCTGGAAACCATCAACCTTTACGGCACTGCGGTCACAGATGCCGGCCTCATCCACTTGTCTGAACACAAGGCCCTGAAAAAAGTTTTTCTCTTCGAAAGCAAGGCCACTGCGGAAGGAGCCAAAAAACTGGAAGCAGCCCTGCCAGGCTCCACGGTCACCATCGGCGGCAAACTGGAAATCCCCGTCAGGCCAGGTGCTGCGCCGATGATGCGCCAATAACAGGCGCCAATAACATGCGTCAGTAACTTATGGAGCCCTTGCCGGACGCCCGGGACCGCGCCGCCCTGCACGCGGCATTGCATGGTTGGTTTGTCAAGGAAGGCCGGGACTACCCATGGCGGCAGACCACCGATCCCTACGCCATCCTCGTCAGCGAAGTCATGCTCCAGCAAACCCAGATAGCCACGGTCCTCGGGCGGGGCTACTATTCCCGCTGGATGGCATGCTTTCCCGACCTTGCCACACTCGCCGCTGCCCCAGAGGAGGCCGTCCTGCGGGCGTGGGAGGGACTGGGCTACTACAGCCGCGCCCGGAACCTCCAGAAAGCAGCCCGCGCCATCATCGCGGAACACGGCGGCGTTTTTCCAGCACAGTGGAGCGCTATCGCCGCACTGCCGGGCATCGGGCGCTACACCGCCGGAGCCGTCGCCAGCTTCTCATGGGATCAGCCGACCGCCATCGTGGATGGGAATGTCTCCCGCGTTATGGCCAGGTGGTTTGCCTGCGATGAGGAAGTGAATACCCCCGCCGGACAGAAGCGCATCTGGGCATGGGCAGAGACCCTGCTGGACCGCCTCCATCCCCGTCTTTGGAACAGCGCGCTCATGGAGCTGGGCCAGCAAATCTGCACGTCCCGCAACCCCCTGTGCCTCCACTGCCCCGCCCGGCCCTGGTGTCAGTCCGCAGGGCCTGACGCACACCTGCGGCCGCTCAAAAAGCGCGCCCGCACCACCGTCCATCTTGAAGAACACGCCCTCTGGTGCGTCCGCAGAAATCGCGTGCTGCTTTGTCAGGAAACCGGGCCCCGCCGCCGCGGCCTCTGGCGACTGCCGCTCCGGGAACCAGATAAAATCCATGGCCTCCCGCTCCTCCATGCCGCTATTTGCGCCATCACCCACCACCGCGTGAGCCTCCGCGTCTACGCCGCTCCCCTTGCCAGTGCTGCCCCGGGCGAAACATGGCACCCGCTTTCCAGCCTCCCGGTTCTCCCCATGCCCGGTCCCCTCCGCCGCGCAGTCGATGCCTGCCTCGCCACCGGACAGCCCTGATATTGCCCCCCACGGATGGCTGATCATGCACAGAGATGGCTCAAATTGGGTCATTTTGTCCCGGCCTGCCAGCCGGAGGACAAAGCCGCCCCTGTCCAAAACTCACCATAAGTCATTGCAGATAAGAGCATTAAGAAAAACAAAGGCAGCGTGGCACGGGCATTGCAAAGGAAGGATTACAAAAATCAAGCTCTTAACATACTGCACAATATGGCAAAAATTCTCGGCATAGACTTAGGCACGACCAACTCCTGTATGGCGATCATGGACGGCGGCGAACCCGTTGTTCTGGAAAACTCGGAAGGCGCCCGCACCACTCCTTCCATCGTCGCTTTTTCCAAAACCGGTGAGCGCCTCGTCGGCCAGGCCGCCAAGCGCCAAGCGGTGACCAATCCCCGCAACACGATTTTCAGCGCTAAAAGGCTCATCGGACGCAAGTTTTCTGAACTAACCGAAGCCGATAAATCCCTGCCCTACAAAATCGTAGGCGCCGCCAATGGCGATGCCCACATTGAAGTGGAAATCGGCGGTGAAAAGAAGGCCTACAGCCCTCAGGAAATCGCAGCCATGGTCCTGGGCAAGCTCAAGGCTGATGCAGAAGCCAAGCTCGGCGAGACCATCACCGACGCTGTCATCACCGTCCCCGCTTATTTCAACGACAGCCAGCGCAATGCGACCAAGGCAGCCGGCGAAATCGCCGGGCTGAATGTCCGCCGGATCATCAATGAACCGACTGCTGCCTCCCTCGCTTACGGTCTCGACAGAAAGGCTGATGAAAAAATCGCCGTGTATGACCTCGGCGGCGGCACCTTCGACATCAGCGTGCTCGACATAGGTGATGGGGTTTTTGAAGTGATGGCCACCAACGGTGACACTCACCTAGGCGGCGATGACTGGGACAACAAACTCATCGACTACATCCTCAATGAATTCAAGACCGACAGCGGCATGGACCTGCGCGGCCAGCCGGATGCGCTCCAGCGGATCAAAGAGGAAGCGGAAAAAGCAAAGATCGCGCTCAGCTCCAGCCAGAGCTACGACATCAACCTCCCCTTCATCACAGCAGATGCCAGCGGCCCCAAGCACATCCAAAAGACCCTGACCCGGGCGAAAATGGAACAACTCTGCGATGACCTCTTCGAGCGCACTGTTGCTCCCGTCCGCAAGTGTCTTGAGGATGCCAAAGTGACCGCCAGCCAGGTGGACGAACTCGTCCTCGTGGGTGGCATGACCCGCATGCCCCGCGTGGTGGAGACGGCGAAAAAGCTCGCCGGTAAGCAGCCTAATCAGGGAGTGAACCCTGACGAAGTGGTCGCCATCGGTGCAGCCATTCAGGGCGGCGTCCTCCAAGGTGATGTGAAGGATATTCTGCTCCTAGACGTGACCCCGCTCACCCTCGCCATCGAGACCCTCGGGAATGTAGCGACGCCCATGATCCCCCGGAACACGACCATTCCCTTCAAGAAAACCGAGACTTTTTCCACTGCCAGCGACAACCAGCCAGGCGTGGAAGTCGTGGTAGTGCAGGGCGAGCGCCCCATGGCCCGCGACAACAAGCAACTGGGCACCTTCAAGCTCGACGGCATCGATGCTGCTCCCCGCGGCGCACCCCAGATCGAAGTTACCTTCGACATCGACGCCAACGGCATCCTCCATGTCTCCGCCAAAGACAAAAAGACAGGTAAAAGCCAGCAAATCAGCATCAAGGGCTCCAGTGGCCTCAGTCAGGACGAGATCGACCGGGCCAAGCGCGACGCAGAAGTCCACGCTGAAGAGGACCGTAAGCGCAAAGAATCAGCAGAAGCCCGCAACAAGGCCGAAGCGCTTATCTTCCAGGTGGAAAAACAAATGTCTGAACTGGGTGACAAATTCACTGAGGAACAAAAGAAGCCCATTACTGACGAAGTGCAAAAAGTGAAGGACGCTATTTCCTCCAATGATACCGACCGGATCAAGACCGCCTCCGATGACCTCGAGCGCCTCTTCTCCCAGGCCTCCGCTGCCGCCCAGCAAGCTGGGTTCGATCCCTCCGCAGCCGCCGGCGGCGAGGCCCCGCCAAGCGCAGACGAAGCCTCCAACGAGCCAAAGCAGGCTAAAGGTAAAGTAGTCGATGCCGACTTCGAAGTAGTCGACGAAAAGAAATAACCACCCGTCCCCTGACTAACATTCTCCCCCCATTCTCAAGGCAACCGCCTAATAACACACACCAAACTAAACACACCATGGCCAAAATCCAACCACTCGGACAACGCGTTCTCGTGAAACGCATCGAAAGCGAAGAAAAAACCGCCGGAGGTATTTTCCTTCCTGACACTGCAAAAGAAAAGCCACAAGAGGCAAAAGTCGTTTCTCTCGGCACCGGTGGCAAAGACGAAGACGGTAAGAAAATCGAGTTCACCGTAAAGGTGGGCGACATCGTTCTTATCTCCAAATACGGCGGCACCGAAGTCAAGGTCGACGGCGCTGAGCACCTCATACTCGCAGAGTCCGACATCCTCGGCATCGTCACTACTAAGTAACCTGCGGCGCCAGTCATTCCATTCAACAACATCTATACTAACATATGCCTAAGCAACTTCAATTCGACGAAACCGCCCGCCAGTCCCTGCTGCGTGGTGTGGAAAAAATCGCCAAGGCCGTCAAGGCCACCCTCGGACCAGCCGGACGTAATGTCATTCTCGACAAGAAATTCGGTTCGCCTACCATCACCAAGGACGGCGTCACCGTCGCCAAGGAGATCGAACTCTGCTGCCCCTATGAAAACATGGGCGCACAGCTGGTGCGTGAAGTTTCCAGCAAGACCAGCGACATCGCCGGTGATGGAACCACCACCGCTACCGTCCTCGCAGAAGCCATCTATAAGGAAGGCCTCCGCAACGTGACCGCCGGTGCCAACCCCACCAGCCTCCAGCGCGGTATCATGAAGGCTGCCGAAGCCATCGTGGCCGAGCTTCATAAGATCTCCAAGCCCGTCAAGGACACCAAGGAAATCGCTCAGGTCGCCACCGTTTCCGCCAACTGGGACAAGGAAGTCGGCAAGATCATTGCTGACGCCATGGACAAGGTAGGCAAGGACGGCACCATCACCGTCGAAGAAGCCAAGGGCATCGAAACCAGCCTCGACGTCGTCGAAGGGATGCAGTTCGACAAAGGCTACCTCAGCCCCTACTTCGTGACCGACGCAGAGGCCATGATCGCGACCCTCGACAACGCCTACATCCTCATCCACGAGAAGAAAATCAGCAACCTGAAGGACATGCTCCCTCTCCTTGAGAAGGTCGCAAAATCCGGCAAGCCCCTGCTCATCATCGCCGAAGACGTTGAAGGCGAAGCTCTCGCCACCCTCGTGGTCAACAAGCTCCGCGGCACCCTCAATGCCATCGCCGTCAAGGCTCCCGGATTCGGCGACCGCCGCAAGGCCATCCTCGAAGACATCGCCATCCTCACCGGCGGCAAAGTCATCACCGAAGACCTCGGCATCAAGCTCGAGAACGTGGACATCACCGACCTAGGCAAGGCCAAGCGCCTCACCATCGAGAAGGAGAACACCATCATCGTCGAAGGTGCCGGCAAGAAAGCCGATATCCAAGGCCGTGTTTCCCAGATCAAACGCCAGATCGACGAAACCACCTCCGACTACGACCGCGAGAAGCTCCAGGAGCGCCTCGCCAAGCTCGCCGGCGGTGTCGCCGTCATCCACGTGGGTGCCGCTACCGAAACCGAAATGAAGGAAAAGAAGGCCCGCGTCGAAGACGCCCTGCACGCCACCCGCGCTGCCGTCGAAGAAGGCATCGTTCCTGGCGGTGGCACCGCCCTCATCCGCGCCCAAAAGGTGCTGGACACCCTCAAGCTCAAAGGTGATGAAGCCACCGGCGCTGACATCGTCCGCCGCGCCATCGAGGCTCCCCTCCGCACGCTCGCCAGCAATGCCGGCGTCGAAGGCGCGCTCATCGTCGAGATGGTCAAGAACGCCACCGGCAATCAAGGCTACAACGTTGCCTCAGGCAAAATGGAAGACCTCATCGCCAGCGGTGTTGTCGACCCGACCAAGGTCACCCGCAGCGCCCTGCAAAACGCAGCCTCCATCAGCGGTCTGCTCCTCACCACCGAGTGCCTCATCACTGAGCTGCCGGAAGAGAAAAAGGGCGACGCCGGCCACGGTCACGACCACGGCGGCGGCATGGGCGGCATGATGTAACCCCTCCGCGCAGGCTCCCCGCCTCGCCCCCCAGTCCAAAAATCCAGCCGCCCGGATCAGCAATGGTCCGGGCGGTTTTGCTTTTGAATGAAGGAACAAAGCCACAGGCAAATGAGGCTCACGCAAAGAACTGAGATTCGAAGCGAGACTAAATCTCAAGCGAGTTATTCCATCCTTTCCTTTGCATCTTTGCATCTTTGCGTGAGCCCTCTCTGCGTTGAGCCCCTCTCTGCGTTGAGCCCCTCTCTGCGTGAACCCTCCCAGCGTGAGCCGCATTCCACGGAGCAGCGAAAAACAGCCTGATGGTCAAAATACCCCTTGCGGGACAGGCTTATGCTCCATAAGACCGTAAAACGTGAGCAGTGAAACACAACTACTAGACAGCGGTGTAGCCCCTACAGGCTTCACGAACGATGCCCCGTTTAAGAAAAAAGGCAAGAAAAAGGACCCGGGAGCCGCGGCCCTGAAGGCCATTGCCTATACGGGTATCGCCATGTGTGTGGCTTCATTGTTGCTTGGTCTGGCCAAGTGACCACCACGCCAGTTCCCCCGTTGATCCACTGACCTCTTCGTCCAGACGGCCTCCGGGGTTGCTCTGTGCCTGAATTTCTCTCCCCGGTGAACTTGTTTTTAGCAGTATACTACCATGCCTAATGTTATCGTGATAGGAGCCCAGTGGGGCGACGAAGGAAAGGGAAAAATAGTCGACTTTGTGACGGAGACCGCCGACATGGTGGTGCGCGGCGCAGGCGGTAACAACGCCGGCCACACCGTGATCCAAGGCGGCGAAAAATACGTCCTCCACCTCATTCCCAGCGGCATCCTGTGGCCGGACAAGTCCTGTGTCATCGGAAATGGCGTGGTGATGGACCCGGTCGGGCTCGTTGCAGAAATCGATAAGCTTACAGGACAAGGCGTGAAGATTTCCCCTGAAAATCTGGTTATCAGTGACCGCGCTCACCTCGTGATGCCGTGGCATCGCGGTTTGGACCAGCGGCGGGAAAAGCTGCTCGGAGCCAACAAGATAGGGACGACTGGCCGGGGGATCGGCCCCGCCTACGCGGACAAAGTCGAGCGCCGCGGGCTGCGTTTCATAGACGTGGAGGACACAGTTACCTTTGCCGAACGGTTTGCCGCGCGGATGGAGGAATGTAATACGCTTTTTGAAGCGGCCGCGATGGAGCGCATGGACCCGGTCAAGGAGGGCGATCTAGTCCTCGCGGCTCTGCAACGGCTAGCCCCGTACCGCACGAATACCGCACTGACTATCCACAGGGCTATCACCGGGGGCAAAAGCCTCCTCTTTGAAGGCGCTCAGGGCACTTATCTGGATATTGACCACGGGACCTACCCATTCGTCACCAGCAGCAACACCACTGCGGGCGGCGCTATCACCGGCACGGGGGCTCCCCTGCGGAAGATCGACCGGGTCATCGGCGTGGCCAAAGCCTACACCACCCGCGTCGGCAGCGGGCCCTTTACCACGGAGAATGACGCCCTCGGTGACCGCTTGCACAACATGGGCCGGGAGTTCGGCGCCACCACCGGGCGCGCCCGGCGCTGTGGCTGGCTGGACGCGGTCCTCGTCCGTTACGCAGGGATCATCAATGGCCTCGACGACCTCGCTGTCACCAATCTCGACGGCCTTGACGGCGTCTCCGAAATCCAAATCTGCACAGCCTACGAGCTGGACGGCGAGCGCATCGACGCGCCACCGGCGACCATCGCCGCCATGGAACGGTGCCGACCGGTCTATGAAACGCTCCAGGGTTGGATGACAGACATCAGCGCTATCCGGAAGTTCACCGATCTGCCGCAGCTCGCGCGGGTCTACATAGACCGCATGACAGAGCTGACCGGTCTGCCGATTTCGATGATCGGGGTAGGTCCTGACCGTGAGCAAACGCTGGTCGTTTAACAAGCCGGGCCAGTGAAAAAACTGCCGCTAGGCATCAGCGCCAACAACATCCCGCGGCACATCGCAGTGATCATGGATGGCAACGGGCGGTGGGCTAGGAAAAACGGGTGGAAGCGGACCCGGGGCCATCGGGCCGGAGCGGACAGCGTCAGCCGCTGTGTGGAGGCCTGCGACGACATAGGAGTGGAATTCCTCACCATGTATGCTTTTTCCACAGAAAACTGGCGGCGGCCCAAAACAGAAGTCGCGGCTCTGATGACGCTGCTGGACAGTTTTCTGGTGGATCGCACCCCAGAGATGATGGCGCAGAACGTCCGGCTCCAGGCGATAGGGCGTATCACCGACCTGCCGGAAAAAGTGCAAAACCGCCTGCACGAGAGCATAGAGACCACCAGCCGGAACACGGGCGTGACCATGGTCCTAGCCCTTAGCTACGGTGCCCGGGAGGAGATCCTGGACGGAGTCCGCAGCATCCTGCGCCACGTCCAGGAAGGCCATCTGGACAGCGCCATGCTCACCCCGGATGTCTTCAGCAAGCACCTCTACACCCGCTACTATCCGGATCCCGACCTCATGATCCGTACCAGCGGCGAGATGCGGCTCTCCAATTTCCTGCTCTGGCAGCTCAGCTACGCGGAAATAGTCATCATGGACAAGCTCTGGCCGGATTTTGACAAGCCTGACCTCTATGAAGCCGTCCGCATTTTCCAGAGTAGAAACCGGCGGTTCGGTGGCGTGGGGTGACCATTGCCATACACCATCACCAGCCTCCGGATGCGCTTGCTTAAGGCACATGGAACCCAGAAGCACCATGCCTCATGTCACTACCTATCGTCCGGGAAATCCGTCGCCTCCAGTCACCCTTTCAGCGCCCTCAGGGCCTCGCATGGGACGGTGAACAGCTGTGGATCAGTTCCATGGCGACCGGAGCCCTCTGCGCCATGGATCCTGCCACATGGACTCCCGCCTGGGAAACCAAGGCTCCGGGCACGCCCTTCGGCCTCACCTTTGCCGGGGGCGCGCTGCTCGTCCTTTGCGGCGAGACCAGTGCGGACCACCGCATCATCCGCAAGTGTCTGCCGCACCATGGCTTTGAGTCCTCCTTCGGTATCCCCTGCCCCGGGGACACCGGCTCCCAGCTCGGCCATGATGGCACGCACCTTTACGTCAGCCAATGGTATAAGCAACGAGTCCTGCGGCTCGACAACGCAGGAATTGCAATACAAAGCATTTCCTCTCCACATCAGATTTGCGGCCAGGTCATCGTCGGAGGCCACCTCTACCTCATGACCACCGACGATGAGTCCACCAACGATTACTTTTTGACAAAAATCGACCTCGTCACCCACGAGGCCGTCGATGTCGCCATGGTCCCGTTTCAGGGCCGGGCGCTCGCCTTTGACGGCACCAACTTCTGGACAAACCACCGCGAAGCCCACCAGACCGTTTGCTTCACTGTAGACCAGCACTGACCCGTGAGGGACGCGGCAGAAATCGCTCATTCTACCAGCCCCCGGTCTGACTTAGTCCCGCTCAAAGCGCGCTCCAATCTGCGATCCGGCACCAGCCACATAAGCGCAGGCGCTAGGTAGGCTAGTGCAGCCAGCCTCGGACTCCACAGGGATAGGGCGATACCGGCGATATAGAGCAGCAACGAAGTCCAGCCCTTGCAGTCCCGGCCAATAGCGAGGGCGAGCACGGAGTTGTTGCCATGACCTGCAAGGATGAGCTTTTGCAGGAGGAAATAGGCCAGCCCAGAGAGCAGCAGCACCACTCCATAACACACCCCTGGCACGCTGGTGAAGGGATGCTCGCCCGCCCATGCTGTGACAAAGGGCAGCAGCGAGAGCCAGAAAAGCAGGTGCAGATTCGCCCACATGATGCCGCCAGTCACGCCACGGCAGGCTTTGATCAAATGGTGATGATTATTCCAGTAAATACCCACATAAAGGAAGCTCAGGATGTAGGCTAGAAATTTACTAAAAAGGGAACCCAGCGCCTGCCAGTCATCGCCATGCGGGGCTTTGAGTTCCAGCACCATGATGGTGATGATGATGGCGATAACACCATCGCTGAAGGCTTCGAGACGTGCTTTGTTCATGTATCGCTGTTGGGTGAAATGGTGTGCGGGCAGGCTGAGCGGGCTTGGTCTCGCCGACTACGCACGGACACCGACACTCGTCACTATGTCCTTCCTGATCCCTATCGTAGGGCGGGAAGACGCCGGGTTCAAGGTCAGGTTTGACGGTAAGCCTGCCAGGCATGGGCATGGACTTCAGCGGCTCCAGCCAAACGCAGCTTGTAACATCTCTACCCTACCGGCCAAAGCTTTTCCGTCTCTTACCTCCCTTTTTGTTTTTTTTTCGAACACGCAGGAAAGTGCTTGTGTCTATTCACGTATTCTGCTAATATAGAAAAATAATTCACCGCGGGCCAGTTCGTTTCTTGTTAGTCAAAAACCCAAAAACCCAAAAACTCAAGTTACTCAAAAACTCAACT